>CAZNAK010000016.1:0-14206 GCA_964570645.1 uncultured Cytophagales bacterium
GCTAGAGAAACCCGCTAAGTTCATGAAGCTATTGGCACTCAAAGCTCCTACTGTGAGTATGTTTTTCGCTGCTTGATCACCGTTTGGAATCGTATTGAAGCCTCGGGCATAGGGTGTACACGTATCACTTCCGTCATTTGCAGCAGCAAAGGTATGCAGGACTTTCGGGAAGTTAAGCATAATAAGATCAAGGCTGCGCGAGTCTCCCGAGTATGCTCCCCCTGTGCACGTTCCGCCGCTAGAGTAAGAGTTGTTGGTAGCCACCATCTGATGCTCTGCCCAGTAGTCATCGGTATTGATCCAAATCCCAGAAGTTCTGTTCGTGATTAGCGTGGACTTAGGGGCCATGCCTGCGTGCAGTGGATTCTGGTTACCATTTCCTCCTACTGTCCCGGTAACGTGGTCACCATGATCGCCAAAACTAGAGATAATCGTGCTTGACTTATTGATCAGGCGTGGGGTCAGGTCTGTATGTGGGGCGACAAAACCACCATCACCAACGCCTACGGTCACTCCGTCGCCCGTAAGTCCTCTAATAGCATTTAAGTAGTTTGCACCGTGTTTGTTCCGACCTTGATAGTTGTAGGGGCGGTCAGGGGCATCGACATAGTCCATCGCAATCACCCAGGGGGCTTTTGCTAACTCTTCTATTTGTTTAGGAGATACTTTTATCTGAAAACGGCTCAGTTTGTAAACACTCCCTTCCTCGGGTACACGCCCGAGATATTTTTCTAAATACGCGGTCACCTCAGCAGGAGTAACATTGGTAGCGTACCTTACATCAAGCTGGATGAGTTTGCCTTTTTTGGCGTGTTCAGGAACGTTACCCGAGAATAAGTCAGGGGACTGCTTGTGTTCTGGCGCAAAAGGAAAAAGCGCACGAATGTTTAGTGGCATCAGCGCACGTTTATCTACGATGCGCGGGATGGCAACCAGATAGGTAAGGTTAGGGATATAATCGATAAAAATTACCCCACGAGACTCAAAATCACGACGTTTCTCTACATCAGGCAATGCGTTGACCTGCATCAAGAGGTAATAGTATCCTTGAAAATAGGTCTGTTGAGCCTCAGGGGTATCGAAGCTAAACTCAGGAAAGTTAGCAGCGGGAACTTGCTTACCACTTTTCCATAGTACGGAATAGTCCTGTGCGTGCAAGTGACCAAGAAACGAAATGGACACAAGTAGAGTCAGTAATGCTTTTTTGATCATGGGATTAAATTTTTTATTATACTGAAGGTACGCATAAGCTGCACCAGAAATAACAGCAAATTGTAAGATAAAACAACAAGCGTAAGGTTCAAAGTAAAAGTCTGTATTTTTAGTCTTTTAGTCATCGTGTTACCAATTAAAAGAAAAACCAAAACGATAGCTTTTTATCGTAAAAATTATGTGATTCCGTGATTTCTTTTGAGAAAAAGTTGAAATAGTGGATATTGAATAGTCAAAACACAAACAAACGTATGTGCGGGATTACGGGAGTAATGGCTTTTAATGAGATTGGGCGGTTTGAGATGATGAAAAACCGTGCGGCAACCGACGCTCTAACACACCGAGGGCCCGACGTAGGACGGTTTTACAACGATCATTTCGTGGCCTTAGGGCACCGGCGGCTCTCCATTCTTGACCCTACACCAAACTCTGATCAGCCCATGAGCGATCCCTCAGGGCGTTATCGCCTCATTTTTAACGGCGAAATCTACAATTTTAAGTCGCTCCGCGAAGCCCTAAAGCAGCAGGGGATTAGCTTTCGTACCGAAGGAGACACTGAGGTCTTGTTGCACCTGCTCGTCCGCGAGGGAGCAGCGGCACTCAAAAAACTCAATGGGTTTTTCGCCTTTTGTTTTTACGACAGCCAAACCGAAGAAATGCTCTTGGCGCGTGACCGCTTCGGAATCAAACCATTGGTTTACTTTTGGGACGACGACAAGTTTGTTTTTGCCTCTGAACTCAATGCGCTTTTGACCTACAATGTCCCGCGCGAGCTAGACTACGAAGCTCTCTTCTTGTATTTTCAGCTTCATTACGTGCCTCAGCCCCAGACCATGCTCCAGAATGTCAAAAAGCTACTGCCTGGGCATTTCTTAAAAATAAAGGGGAGAGAGGTTTCGGAAGAACAGTTTTACGAAGTTCCTTACCATGAAAGTACGCCAATTCAGGACTACGAGGCGGCAAAAAAAGAACTTTTACAGCACCTCGAAACCTCGGTACAAGATCGCATGATCTCGGACGTACCATTAGGAGCGTTTTTGAGTGGTGGTACAGACTCCTCCGCGATTGTCGCGCTGGCAAGCCGCCACACAAGTCAGCTTCAGACTTTCTCAATCGGTTACCAAGACGAACCTCTTTTTGATGAAACCCCGTATGCACGTCTTGTGGCCAAGAAATTCGGGACAAAGCATCATGTTTTTTCACTTACCAATGATGATATTTTTGAGTCCATTATGCAGCTACTCAGTTTTTTGGGTGAACCTTTTGCGGACTCCTCTGCGATTCCTACTTTTTTGCTCGCCCAGCGTACCCGTCAGCAGGTAACGGTGGCTCTTTCGGGCGATGGCAGCGACGAGCTTTTTGGCGGTTACCGTCGCTATGAGGCTGAGCTTCGTGTGCGCAATGATGGTTTTTGGGCGAACCTCCTGAAGCAAAATAAGGACCTACTCGCTAGATTGCCGCGCTCTCGGAATAGCTTTTGGAGTAACAAATTCCGTCAGGCGCACCGCTTTGCCGAAGCGATGCACCGCACACCCCAAGAACGGTATTGGTTTTTGAGTGCCTTTGTTGAGGAAGCGCAAGTGCGAAGTTTGCTCTCTGAAAAGGCGAAGGCAAAACTGGAAGCGGCAAGATACAAGGCGTTCAAACAGCATTTTACGCGGCATATTTTGGGTAAAGACCTCAACGAGGTTCTTCGTAGCGACCAAGAAACGCTTCTTCCTAACGATATGCTCCAGAAAGTGGACGCGATGAGTATGGCCAACAGCCTAGAGGTACGTGTACCGTTTCTGGATCATCGCATCGCTGCTTTTGCCGCCCAGCTTCCTGAGCAGATGAAAATCACACGAAAGCTCAAGAAGCGAATTTTGCAGGATACCTTTCGTGAGATTTTACCCGAAAAACTGTACAATCGTCCCAAAAAAGGCTTTGATGTTCCCCTCAAAAAAGGCTTTGAAACGGTTCTGCGCCCGATGTTAGAAAATACCTTTGCGGAAACCCGTATCCGTGAGCAAGGAATTTTCAACCCCGAGTATGTCCAAAACCTCAAAAATACCGTCCTTTCAGGAGGTACTTACGAGCAGAACCACGTTTGGGCCATGCTCGTTTTTCAGCACTGGTGGAGTCGTGTTATGAACTAAATTATCCAGCATCAATTTTTAGTTGTCTATTTTCACCTCAAAGTCGCGCCCATGCTTGGCAGTATTGAGGATTTTTGTCTCCAGTTGATCTTGAAGTTGAAGCTTACGACGGTTCAGAAGGATGGCCTCAATCTGATCGCGCACAAACTCCAGCGGAGATACTTCATCGGTCATCCGAAGGTCAAAAATGCGTAAAAAGTACACCGAGGAGGAGTCGCTGGCCTCAATAAAACGGCGATTTTTAAGATAGGTATCCGGCGAAATTGGTGTCCCCAGCACTAGCTCATCGAACTCTACCCACACGGAGTCATTCAAACTATAGCTGTCTGCAAACTGATAACAATGATCTTGTAATTTATTTAGATCTTCCCCTCGGTCACTTTTGATCCATCGTCGCACGTCCTCCACTTTAGGATCATTATCGCTGAGTTTGACAAAATGTGATTTTACAATATTCTTCTTTAGTTCAAAATTGGCTTTATTAGACTCGTAGTACGCATTGATTTCCCTTACTGGAATATCTTTATTCAGGTTTTCGTTGACATACTGACGTTGATACTCATGGACAAGTAACTGGTACTTATAGTCAAGGAGGCGCTGTTGAAGTTCTTTTTCATCATAGCGTGACTTTTTTTCTGCTTCGTGTAAAATGAGCTGTTTTTTGACCCAATTATCTACGTGGCGGTTCAGATAATCTAGGCTGTCTTGGGCGGTTTCAGACTTTGTGATCATTCCCTTTAAGTCCGCGTAATACAAGTAGTTTTCGTACACACGTGCCAAGACCACCTTCTCCTCTTCGTCACCTTCCTGGTTGCTGCGTAACGACTCAATCCATTCGCAACCACTCATAGATGCGGTAGTACTGAGTAGTAAAATCCAAATTCTTAGGGTTTTCATTCGGCAAAATTAGGTAATTTTGGATTTGACCAAAACTAAAAGCCGTGGATTACTCCTTTTTAATAACTTACCGTGATCGTAACTTGGAAAATGTGAGACGCTGCTTCGAGTCCCTAAAGAAGCAAAGGGGAGGTTTTGACTATGAAATTATCTTAGTAAATTTTGGAAGTAGTAAATCGTATCGCGATCCGCTTCAAGAGCTTGTCAAAGATTTCTCTAGGATCAAGCTCGTAAATGTAAACACACGGGGTAGGTTTTGGTGTAAGTCAGAGGCACTCAATATTGGGCTAGAAGTAGCAAAAGGAGAGTATATCATAGTTGTTGATGTAGATTTAATTTATTGCGATTGGTTTCTTCAGGTTATAGCCAAGTATGCAAGTCCTTCAAGACTTTTGTACTATCATTGTTACATTCCACCAAAGGGAGCTGCGGATTATGATAATTTTGACTTTGAAAAATCACATCCTTATCCTCAAAACGAGGCATTTAATACGGGACTCATTGTTGCCTTGCGTGAACAAATGCTCAGAGTAGGCGGATACAATGAGTTTTTTCGTATCTGGGGTGCTAGTGACCTTGAGATGTGTAAGCGTTTGCTCCACTCAGGACTAGAAGAATACGATATACCGATCGAAAAGGCTTCGTCGGTGCATCAGTGGCATCCGAAACTCCCCGACAGCCCTGATATGCCCACAACCTGGTATGAGTATATGTTTCGTACTTTTCATGAAAAAGACCCTGCTTCAACTTACCGATCCACGATTGGTTATGTGGATCGGCCTGCTTTAGATTTGTTGAGGAATCCTGAAAACCCGAAGGTGAAAAAATTTACATTCAGAATCCCGTTCGCAGAGACAAGTCAGCAGTTTGCCAAAGCTTTTTCAGAATTGCAAGGAGGAGAAGCTTTGTACATTGAGCAGAGTTTTGAATGGATTGAAGCTGGCGAAGGGGCGAAGGTAGCAGGTATTGCACAAGGGGTAAATCGTTTTTTTGAAAAAGTAGGTATTAGTTATCGACTGACAGAATACAAAAAGTTTATCCTTGGAAGAATCACCTTTGAGGAAGTTCGAGATTGGTTGTGTTACTTTCAGTTGGTCAATGAAGCGGCAATTTATGATTATGCCTTTTTCATCGAAGGCAAAAAAATTACCTCCACTTGGGTAAAACGATAACCTAAAAACGACCCTATGCAAACCCTATCTTTCCTCGAAGAAGTTGCCCAAGGACTCACCCAAAAGTTTGGCTCGGAGTTATCAAAGTGCCATCTGGTGTTACCTTCCCGACGCTCATGTATGTACCTGAAGCTGTACCTTTCGGAGCAAGCGAAGGAAGCTGTTTTTGCGCCCCTCATTGTTTCTATGGAAGATTTCATCCATGACCTAACGGCCGTAGAGGTTGAGGAAATTACCTCTTTGATTTTTGATTTGTTTGAGTCATACAAAAAGTTCGACGCAGATAAAACCACCTCGCTGGAGCGTTTTGCACCGCTAGGATCAATTATTTTACGGGATTTCAACCTCATTGATCGCGAACTTCTGGAAGCCAAGCAGCTTTTTCAGTTCATGGAAGATGTACAAACCCTTGAACGCTGGGGGAAAACCTACGGACAGGACGTAAAAATCAGGAAAGGAAGCTCAATTCCTGCCTATCATCAGTTTTGGAAGCAAGTTGAACGGACGTACTTCGACTTCAATCAGAGGCTCAAAGGGCAGAACAAAGCATACAGCGGTATGGCCTACCGTCGTGCCTGTGAAGAGATAGATGAACTTATGGACAACCTCTTTCACGTCGCTTTTATTGGTTTTAGCCAGTTTTCTAGGTCGGAGGAGTTTATTATTCGGAAGCTCATAAAAAACCAGAAGGCTTCGACTTACTGGGATGCCGATCACTATTACTTGGATAATAAATTCCATGAAGCGGGCGACTATTTACGCACTTACCGGGATCGATTTTGGGAAAAAGAGCTACAATACACCAATAAAAATATCGCCGAAGAGCAAAAAGAAATTGAGTTCATCGCCGTCGATCATGCCATCACGCAGGCAAAGCTGGTCGGCTCGTTGCTCGACGAAGAAATTTCGAGACTGGACGAAAAGGGCGAACTTCAAGACTTTAAGTCCAAACGGAATCATACAGCGGTTCTTTTGCCCGACGAGTCCTTGTTGATGCCCATCCTTTACTCGCTTCCCGATGACCGAAAGGGGTTAGATTTGAGCGAGACCGTCAATGTAACGATGGGTATTTCGCTACGAAATACGCCGCTGTTCACGCTGATTCAAAACGTCTTTTTGATGCAAGAAAACCGATCTACGCAGGGCGGAAAGGTGAGTATTTATCACAAAGACGTGGCGCGAATGTTACAACATCCGTATCTGTACCTAAAGGAGCGTGACGAAGAAGCTCCGCTATTTAAGGTCGAAAAAGATAATCAGATTTACGTGCCTGTTCAGGAGTTGACTCAGTATCCAGTGAACGGAAAATACTACAAGGTATTTTTTCAAACTTGGCAACGCGATAAAATTTATACCGTGTTCCAGTATTTTTACCGCCTGATTGAGTTTTTAGCCGATCAGTTTTCGGGTTCAAAGTTTACCCTTGACAACGAATACCTCTTCCAGTTTTATACGCTCCTCAAACGCCTCCAAAACATTTTGGAAGCCAGTCAAGAAACCATCTCTGTACCGACGTTCAAGCAGTTTTTGTTCGAGGCCATTCGGGAAACCACCATTCCGTTTACGGGCGAGCCGATTAACCCGATTCAGGTGATGGGAATGCTCGAAAGCCGCGCCTTAGACTTTGAAAATATCATTATTTTGTCTTGCAACGAAGGCACACTGCCACAGGGAAAGTCCTATAACTCGATAATTCCTTTTGATGTCAAAAAGCAGTTTGGTCTTCCAACACACCTAGCCAGTGAGTCTTCGTTTGCTTACACTTTTTATCGTCTTTTGCACCGGGCCAAACGAATTACCTTAGTTTATACCACCGACTCCGATGCGACGGGGGGCGGCGAAAAAAGCCGCTATTTGGCACAAATTGAGCATGAGATGGCGGGGATGGATAATATTACCTTAAAAAAACGCCAGGTTAATTTACCTCTTCCGCAGCGTAAAAGGTCTAGCATACAGGTTATAAAGTCCGAAGATATTCAGTTTCGTCTGAGAACTTATTTGACCAAAGAAGGACTCACCCCAACTTATATCAGCCGGTATTTGAATGCTCCGTTACAGTTTTTTGAGCAAAAAATACTAGGGCTTTACGAAGATGAGGAGCTGCAAGCACTGACTTTCGGAAACCTAATTCACGGATCTATCGAACGGCTTTTTGAGTCTTTGGTCGGAAAAACCGTTACACCCCAAAACGTTCAGGCTCTCCGGCAGACAACCGACTTTAACGCACTGCTTACGGAGGTACTAGCAGAGCAGGCAGGTGGGATTTTGCAGGATCGTGGAAAGACCTTTCTGCTCAAACAGACCGCCGCCGACCTGCTTTTAGACTTTTTGGCGCAGCAAGAAGAGGATGCGGGATTTCAACTGCTGGCACAAGAACATAAAATGGAAGCTCAGATCTCAGTATCGGTATCGGAGTCCGAGACCATTTTAGTGAAGCTTTGTGGGACAGCAGACCGCATTATTCAAACGCCCGAAGGCAGCCTTCATCTGATCGACTTCAAGACAGGGAAATTTAACAAGTCTCTACTCAAGATTGACTCCATTCAAGAGCTACTTCTTGCACCTGAGAAGCGAAACGTAGTCCAATTAGTTTTGTATCGGTATCTACTTCTTTGTGCTGTTGAGCGGAAAGACTTACCCAATCTACCCTCAGATTTTGCGCTAAGCCCTACAAATGTTATCTCGGACTTCTTGTATTTTAAAGCCCTTGACGAGAAGCTCAAAACTTATACGCTCAAGGAAGAGCCAAAGAGTATTTCCGATTTTAAAAAACAAATCGAGCAATTTATTGCTGTTTTGGTTCGTGACATGTTGGATGCAAGCAAGCCGTTTTCGGAGTCCTTGGAATTAGGTGTAGAAGATTGGTGAGGGCATTAAACTGACTTTTGATTCAGGTATTTTATTTGACGTGAACTCGCATACGTTACGTACCGAGGCGCGTGAAAATATCCGTGAGATGGCTGAAACGCTAGCAAAATACGAAGACACCGAAATCGTCATTCAAGGACACACCGACAGCACAGGATCAGATGAATATAACCAAACGCTCTCTGAAAAGCGCGCTGAGTCCGTAGCTCGCTATGCCCGGGCTCAGGGAATTAGCCGTACAAGAATCAACGAAGAGCTTAAACGAAAAGCAGAAAACGGTGACCTTTAGTCCATCCACCAAATGAATAACTTGTGCTACGCTCCCTTTAGAGAAGATGGGGATGAGGTGAAAACGGAGAGTTTGCGTAACATGAGTCAGTAATTTTTTACTCATTAACCAAGTTTTCCCTATGAATAGACTACATAAATTTGCTTTCGTCAGTCGGCAAGCCCAATCGGTATTCAAACCGAAATCAGTTATATGGGTATGGGCGCAGAGGCGCAGTTCTTGGGTGTTGAAACAGAATTAGAGTTACAATATTTGAGTATTCCCGTCTTGGCACGCCTTCAATTTGAGACACCCGTAGGCATTGGTGTATTTGTGAATGGTAGGGGACTTTGTTGACTTTCTTCTCGCGGCTAACACCGAGAATGAACTAAGTTCGGATCCAGAAGATGTTCGTGACGACTTTAAAAAGATGAACTACGGATTTGCTTTTGGCGGTGGGCTTTTATTTCCTGCTGGACAAGGTAATATTATGCTGGAAGTGCGTTACAGCCTGGGTTTAGCAGATATTGCCGTTGACGATCAAGTTTTGCTTAGTATTCCAGAAACCAATACTAGGAATTTTGGCATTACGCTAGGGTATACCATTGATCTGTAAACTGATTATTCCGTATATTTTTTCTTGTATAGATAAAGCCCTTACTGTATGATGAGGGCTTTTTACGGTTGTTAGTGCAGGTCTCAGTTTTTTTGAAGACGATTTTCATCCCAATACGTGTGTAGGCTACCAAGCAGTAGCGAAGTACCGAGTGCAGGGAGTAAGCTGCCATCAAAGAATACGGTTAACTCCTCTGTGTACCAGATTTGAAGGAACCAAGAAACCAATACAGCGATGTGAAACCAAACCACTGTACGAAGTATAAAGCCAAGAATACGCTCTTTCGGACTTTGCAGGAAGCTTTTCATCGTTATTTTATGTTTGGTGACACTAGTATGTACGTTGTTTTTAAGATTTTGTTACGTTATTTGCCGTATGCAAATCCTAGTAACAGGTGCAAACGGACAGTTGGGGCGGGAACTTCAACATCTTGCACCAAACACCGAACACGAGTGGTGTTTTACCGACATAAAAACGTTGGACTTATGTAATCGACCGAGTATTCAAGCGGCTTTTGAGGACTTTCAACCTGATCTCTGTATTAACGCAGCGGCATACACCAACGTAGATGCAGCGGAGTCGGACGAAGATAAAGCACATCAAGTTAACGCTTTAGGAGTACGGCATTTAGCGGAGGTCTGCAAGCAAGCTGACGTAGTGTTACTCCATATCTCGACAGACTTTGTTTTTGGGAATACCTACAACGCGCCTATTTCGGAGGATCTTGATACAGACCCTTTAGGAGTTTATGGGAAAACGAAGTTTGAGGGAGAAGAACAACTCAGAAAAATCTTAAAACGTCATATCATCATTCGTACGGCATGGCTGTATTCCAGCTTTGGTAATAACTTCCTCAAAACGATGCTACGTCTTGCCGAAACCAAACCTGAGGTACGTGTAGTTAGTGACCAAATTGGCACACCGACTTACGCTCGAGATTTAGCAGCGGTATTACTCCTGTTTATCTCAAGAACACAGCAAGAAAACATCTGGGGAACATATCATTACAGCAACGAAGGAACAGCCAGTTGGTACGACTTTGCTCACGCGATTTTTGAACTAAGTCGTAAGGATATTCCGCTTTACCCCATTCCGACAAAGAACTTTCCTACGCCCGTCCAACGTCCTTCTTTTAGTGTACTGGACAAGAGTAAGCTTAAAGCTACGTTAGATATCCAGATACCACATTGGCGCGAGAGCTTGAAAAGCTGCTTGTCAAAGGTAGAATAATACAAAAATCACATCAAGGAAAATTGGTATCTTCGATGTGCTATGAAAAAAGGAAAATCATTGATACGTTTTGATTGGGTAATGAAGAAATTACCTCGCAACAAAGTAAATTTCGATGTTTTGGAGGGGTTTCTCAGTGAACTTTTGTCAAAAGATATTAGAAAGTAAGAGCAACAAGGAGGAGGAAGATGATAAGCATAACCGTGTTGATATTTTTGTAGAAAACCCGAAAAGTGAACTTGTGCTCATTGAGGCACAAAATAGCAAGGAGTATGACTACTTACACCGCATTTTGTACGGAACAAGGCTGTCACCGAGTACATTGATGAGGGCGAGCCTTATGCCAAAGTCAAAAAAATTATTTCAATCACTATCGATTACTTTGATTTAGGGCAAGGTGAAGAGTACATTTATCATGGGACAACACCTTTTAAAAGTGTCCATCAGGGTGATATCTTGGAGTTGGTCAAAATCCAAAAAGACCTTTACAACGTTGAGCAGCCTTACAAAATTTACCCCGAATAATGGCTTATTAAAGTCGATAAGTTCAACGATCAAGTACAAAACAAACCGGATGAGTGGATATTCTTCCTAAAAAATGGTGCTTTACCTGAGAGTTACTCCGCCAAAGGGCTAGACCAAGCCAAGAAAAAACTCGATGAAATGAATCTCAGTGAGGAAGACCAATTAGCTTACCGAGCTTACTTGAAACGCCTAAGAGATATTGCCAGTGAACAGCATACCAAAATGACAGATGTAAGGCTGCTAACAGAGGAGCTCGAAAAACGCCTCAGCGAAGAAAGAAAACCATCTGTATTAGGGGTTAGCAAAAAGCGGTGTTTCCGTTGCCTTGGACATTTCAGAGGCAGGGTAAGGAGCTTACCCAAAGTACCTCCTACCCCAAAGGCGGCTCGCTTTTGTTGTAGATATTCCTCCGACTAACGTGCATTGTATTTCAAAATTGACCAAAAACCCCTACCAGTGGTCAGAAACCCCAGTAGGGGATCAGTGACAAGATTTTACATCCCTTTTCTAATCGCGATCAAACAGAGGCTCATGAGTAAAGATGAACGGGCGCAGCGCAGTTTTGATAGCTGTTTTGGCAGAAAGCCCCGTTTCTTCTTCTTGTATGAATTTCTCCTTCAACAGTGCAGGGTCGAGTCCTGTACTCTCGGCGTAATATTTCTTAATGTTGCCCGCACTACGTATCGAAAGAGGCTTATCGTTGACAAAAATACACTCGTAGTAGCTCTTAAAAGTAGGTGTCCAAGAGTAAATTGGCGTATTTGATGATGGCTATTTCCTCGCCTGATTGAGCCGCACCCGCTAGCTTATCAAACTGCGAAATATCACTATCCAAGCCACTTAGCGGGAACAGACGCGCCTCTAGGTGCAAAGCGTAATCCTCTCGGAAGGCAATGCCTTCACTAGGCTCGGGATCTACCCCATAGCCCCCAAACTGATAAATCATAAAAAGATTTCGCTTAGCACTTAAAGGTAAAGCATAGGAGGTTTCCAGCAGCTTTTCGTACCATTTTAACACATCTTTGAAGTCTCGCTCGGTTGCCCAACGGTCTTTACCTGCAAACAAATCGGCTATGAGAGCAATAGACTCGGGGTCTTTATCTTTTTTGGCTTTTTTTATAGACCCTTTTACAGCAATCTTTAGGCTTTATTTTAAACCTGTCCGTGGGGTTTTGCTGGGCGAAAATAAAAAAAGGAACTAAAAATAGGATGAATAGAGAAGTTCTCATTGAATATGATATATTTTGTTGCAAACGATAACTATCAAAATGAGAAATACTGAATTTCAATCCTATTAAAAGTAGCTAAATATGGGATTTGTGCAAATTTTTTTATCTGCCTTATGACAATCATAGCAAAAGCTATCAAAAGACTATTCGTGCATCAGTTAGCCCAACAATACATGCTACTAGTTGAGAAAAAATGTGTACGTCCTGAGCTTCGTCCTGACAAGAACGTTTAAAAAATTCACTCAGAGTACCTCCACCCCGAAGTCGGCGAGTTTTTGTTGTAGATATTCTTCTAAATGGACTTTTTCAACTACGTCAAGCCCTTCAATATTAATTTGAAATAGCTTAAAGGCACTTGTAAAAAGCTTAGAAATCTCTTTGATGTCCATTTTCTGGTCGCCTGACGGACTCAAATCTTGTTTTTGCTTGTGAGTCATCACCCGAAGCGGCGACCCGCCAATAGCATCTTTAAAGTCAAAGTTGATCGCGGCAATTTCTGAAAGCGGCAACGATTTCTTCTCTTTCCCATTACGTAGCTCCGAAAACTGCTCTTTTGTAATCCGGATTCCATGTACTACAAAAAGGGATTGCCAGACGTAATAACCTAAGCCCGCCGTGATTGCCGTTAAAAACAAACTTATTATAACTAAAGCCATATAGCTTTCTGCCTGTGCAAGGGCAGGTACAATAAGCGAAAAGCCCACTAAAATACTGATAAAACAGACCACTTTCCAGGTGATTTTATTGCGCCACGTTAGGTCTACCTGATCCGCAAAGACCGTTTTTTTGATTGATTTTGGGAAGCGTACCCGCATGCGCTCACTTTTAGCGTTTTCTTCGCGAAAGAAGAAAGCTTCAAGGGCAGCTAGCGATTCTTGGGCCTTTTTACGCTTTTCAAACGAACTTAAATCCCAAATGGAACTATCGGTTTTTTGCCAATGTACAATGTAAGTTCTGGTCGTTGAGGAGCCACTCGAAGAACTGCTTGAGCGGGTCACTTTAGTCCGAATGCCAAAACCGGCAATGTCCGTGTAGGGAATGGCGGCAACGTGCTGAGCGTCTTTGTTTTTTTGTTTGATAATTACTTTTTGCAGTCCATTATCAAAAATGATCGCTGAGGGGTTAGCAAATCGCATGGTGAACATCAAAAGGGCTGCACTCGAGAAGATCAATCCGAAGCTAGTGAATATAAACGCTACCTCAAAAGGGGCATCGTCTATTATCTGCGAGGAGCCTAGCCCAAAAAGAAGCATCATACCTCCAATACCCCCAAAAATCAGTATAAAAATCCAGAGCTGCCCCGTTTCTTTGAATATCAGACGATCCGACTGCTGCTCTTTAATTTTATAATTCATAGGGTTTAGCGTTTGAGTTTAAACGTAAAGTCGGCAAACCAGTGGTTGACTTCCACCTCTACACAGATACCATTCTCGAAGCGGTAATAGTTTGTTTTGCTGGACGAAAGATGCACCGCATACTTGTTTGGTGCTACTTCTTCGAGCGGAATGAGCTTACCCAGACGCTGCGAAAAGACGGATTCCAGCCCTTTAGGTTCAGAAAAATACAGAGAGGAAAGACAGTTTTTAATGCTTGTCTCCTCCAGACGTTCACTTTCATCTTCTTCATAAACAAGATAATGATCGCCTTTGTACTCAATACGGTTTGCCGAGCGAGGCTTATCGTTAAGGTGATCCGTAGAGGAAGCTTCTGTGAGTATATCATCTTGATAGCGGCTCGTGATCCGGTTATCAAAGCGCATAGCTTTGAAGAGAATCTTGTAGGTTACGTCCGTCTGCATTTCGTAGGTGCGAACACCGTTCTCTTCGCGGAAGGAGGCTTTGATTTCGCCGATGTGCTCGTCGTTTGAAAAGACCTCATAAGTGAGGCTACGTTCCACGGGTGGTCTTTCGGCGGGTGGTGGAAAGAGTAAAAAAACAGAAAGCAATAAAGTAAGCACAGCTAAACGGGTTTAGAAGTAAAGTTTGAAGTAGTGCTACGCCAGAGATTAAGAATATTGATAAAAGCAAAATGGCATATTTTGGGGCAAAAAC
>CAZNAK010000017.1:0-13872 GCA_964570645.1 uncultured Cytophagales bacterium
GCCCGGTCGTTGGGTAGCACGTTGTGTACGCGCATTGGCTCCATAATCGCCTCGCCAATCGTGATCCGTGGATTGAGTGAGCTAAAAGGGTCTTGAAAAACGATTTGAATATCTTTTCTGAGATAGCGCAGTTTGCGTTGGGGAAGCTTGAGGATGTCTTCACCCCGAAAGATAACCTGTCCACTGTCAGGTTCAATCAAACGCAGCAGGCTTTTGACCAAAGTAGATTTGCCACAGCCCGACTCCCCTACGATACCTAGTGTTTCGCCGGGATAGACCTTAAAGCTTACATCATTGACCGCCTTTTTGATTTCTGTCTTTCCCCAAAAACCGTGACGATGCTTATAGAAGGTTTTCAGGTTGCGCACCTCCATGATGGGTTCTTTCTCGATCAAGGTCTGATGTTTATCGCGCAGCTCTTGTTCACTTTGGTAGTTTAACATGAGTGCCTGCCCGACTGACCTAAACTTAGCCTTGTCTTCTTCAACCTCCGAAAAATTGCCCTTCTCGTCGGTGTGCATGAAGTCTGAGACCACAGGCAGGACTTTTAGTTTAATGTCCAGACGCGGACGGCAGGCTAGCAACCCTTTGGTGTAAGGATGCTTAGGGTCTGAGAAAATATCCCAGACTGAGCCCTCCTCTACGATGCGTCCCTGATACATAACCAAAATTCGGTCTGCGATCTCGGCCACCACCCCTAAGTCGTGCGTGACAAAGATCATAGCCATACCAATCTCTTCTCGCATTTTGCGTAAGATGGATAATACCTCGGCTTGTACCGTTACGTCAAGAGCCGTTGTAGGCTCGTCGGCAAGCAGTAGCGTTGGTTCGGAGGCTAAGGCCATGGCAATAAGAACGCGCTGGATTTGCCCCCCTGACAGTTGGTGGGGATAAGACTTAAAGATGCGTTTTGGATCATCAATCTGTACCTGCGCCAACAGATCGAGTACGTGTGCCTCAGCGTCCTTGCCCTTGATGGGCTTGTGATAAAGTAAACCTTCAATAAGTTGATTGCCGCAGGTATAAACCGGATTTAAGGCAGACATAGGTTCCTGAAAAATCATCGTCATTTCGTCGCCACGAAGCTGCCGTAAGGTTTTCTTAGAAGATCTAGTGAGATCAATTTTGCCGTAGCGTTTGGACTCAAAAAATATTTCACCGTTGGCAATATACCCCGCCCTTGGAATGAGGCCGAGCATGGAAAGTGAGGTCAATGTTTTGCCTGATCCGGACTCTCCTACAATCCCTAAACTTTCACCCTTTTTAAGTTTGAAGCTCACCTTATCCACCGCCGCTAGGTCTTCGTGTTCCTTCTTGATTTTGACGGTTAGATCACGAACGTCTAGTAAAGTTTTATCGTCGGTTGCTTGGCTCATTGATGAAATAGGAGTTACGCTGCTGCTGCTGATCTCTGCCACTGCTCCTCACAAAAGGACGTAACAGCATTCAACATTTTGATAAAGATACATATTCTAGTTTAAGAATCCAGAAGATAGCAAAAATATCAGCTTGCTGCATGTAAACTGACCTAAAGACGCTTGTAGCGGGGAGTGTACCAAACTTGAGGGTTTTTAACGACTCTCAAACGCATCATTGCCATTCTTTTTTGCAATTTTGATTCGATGAAAGCTCGACGCACACACCCGCACTTCTGGATCGCCTTGTCACTGATTTTTATAAGCCTTTTTATGGGTTGTAAGGCGGACAAGACCAATGACCGCAAAGAAGATGAAATCTTATCGAAGTCCAAGATGGTGAAGATTTTAGCTGACGTACACCTTGCCGAAGCTGCTTCTGACCTCCGTGGGAAAGAGTTTGTCGATGGTGAGTTACTCTTTTCGCACTATGAACAGATGATTCTCCAAAAGCATCAAACCGATACGGCAACTTATTTGCGTAGCCTACGCCATTACTTCGGCGACCCAAGGCAAGCACAACAGCTCTATGAGGTCGTTTACCAAACCCTTGAAGTAATGCGCCCTACCTCGCAACCCTCGCCTACCATGCCTAAGCCATAGATCTGTGCTACTTTTTGCTTTATGCTGCGATGTACATAAGTTCTCAGTATATTTGCACTTGGTTTTGACAAGCATCAAGCGTATGCTACTTTGCCAAGCTGGTATCTAAACCAACAACTTTACTATTTAAACCTGTTCTTTGCCTTTATGCTCAACCGCAGAATTTTACGCTTCAAAGCCCTTAAAGCCTTGTATGCCTACCACAAAACGCGCATTGCCAACCGTGATTGGGCTGCTGAACGCATGAACACGAAGTTTGAACCAAACTGGCTTGCCGAAACGCCGCCGCGTGTCAAAGAGCTTGAACAGCAGTATCAAGAGGCAAAAGCTATTTTTCTTGAAATCGTGGAAACAGGAAAGGAAGAGCAGGCTCCTTCTTCCAAACTCGGAAAAGAGGCGGTACTCGAAGCTTTCCAATTTTATGAGCAGCAAGTCCAGAAAGATAAACAGCGCATTCGGAAGCAGATGCTTGCAGAAGCCGAAGGTATTTATGAGACCTATGCTTTAGTACTCTCTTTAGTGCTTGCACTAGCAGATTACTCCGAAGCTGATGCCGAAATCCGTCGAAATAAGTCCTTTGACCGCGAGCCTGTTTATGATAACGAGTACAAGCTGGTACGAAATGCGTGGATTCAAAAACTCCGCACACTCGACGAGTTTCAAGACCTCCAACAGCGCTATCCGCTCACTTGGCCAGAAGAAAAGGTTCGATCTTGGTTCAAAAAGCTCATGAAGCAACCTTGGTATGAGACGTACGCCGCCCTGCCTGAGGCAAATTATGACGAAGACGTACAGGCAGTAGATGAACTGATACGAAATTTCATTTTTAAGGACGAAGCCATCGTGGAGTTCTTTGAAGAGCGAGAACTGCAATGGAGCGAAAATCGCCCCATCTTACGAAATATGCTTTTGCGGACGGTCAAAAATGCTAAGAAAGAAGACGATACCCTCACGCTGCAACCTCTGGCACAGAATTGGGAAAATGATCGTTTTTTCTTTGAGGAACTTTTTGATATTGCTCTGGAGCAAGAGTCACGAAACGACGAGCTTATCATCGAAAGGCTCAAAGGATGGGAACTTGAGCGGGTAGCCCTCACCGACCGCTTGGTTTTGCAGCTTGCCCTTACCGAATTGCTTCATTTCCAAAGCATTCCCGTCAAAGTAACGATTAATGAGTATGTCGAGCTAGCCAAAAATTACAGTCCACCCAAAAGCCGTGAGTTTATCAATGGTGTACTCGATCGCCTCTCGCAATCGCTCCAAAAAGAAGGAAAGCTCAAGAAGAGCGGACGCGGGCTGATTGATAACAAGTAGTGTCGCCAAACTTAAGGTTCTAAGTAAAGCACACGTTCGTAAAGGTGCGCCTGAATTGCTTCTCGAAAAATATCTCGAAAAGTGGTCTGCTCATGCTCAGAAATGCGTGAGCGGAGATAACCATTCAGATACTCGGCGGGAGCTTGAAAATGCTTTTGTGAGCTGATTGGCTCAGTGGGGCTTGTGCGATTGGTCAGATAAATCAGACGATCCATTTCAGGCTTGAGCATCGCTGATATGTGCTTAGTTAAGGCAGCACTTCGCTCGTCCACAGACGAAAATTTCTGGTAGTGCGACCATCGCATACTTAGTTCCTGATCGACGAGTCGCTCATACTTTTCTTCTACTTCCGTAAAGGCCGCTTGCAGACGTAAGCTATCTTTCTTGCCAGAGTTGGCCGACACAAAGTAGCCAACACCAGCAAGACCGATGATTGTGATCAATCCAATAAAGAGTAATGAAACCATAGAGTTAGTCTTCGGAGGGCATTAGGAGGGCGAGGATTGCATATCCTAAAACGGGCATGCCCACCCCAAAAACGGCAAAAAGAGCGAAAGCAGCACGCAGTAGGTTGGCGCTCCATCCAAAATAATCGGCTAGTCCGCCGCAAACACCAAATAAAACATGGCGATCAGAAGAACGAGACAAACGCATGGGTAGAGTGTTTTTCATGTGTGAGGTTTATTTAAACTATTATGTACCATTATTTATGTACGTTAGAGTTAGGAAAAAAGATACATAAAATTAGATTTTTTTCAACTTTGTTCGGCTTAGTGTAGTTTTAGACTCATGCATCCTTGGGAGTGGGAAGAAGATTTTCAGCGGTTTATTGATTTTGGGCGTGTTTTCGATGAAGCGACACGACGCTATTTGGTGCACTTTCTGCGGCAGAAGCTTACTGCTGACCAAACTCCCCCCGAAAAGCCCTACGACTCTCCTTTTTTTGATAGTCCGTACTTTGAAGCTTTCCTAGAGGCAGTTGAGAAGTCTGTGGAAGAAGAAAAACTGCGTCGTGTTACCGAGCAGAGCGAAAAACTTGCCCGTCAGATTACCAACGATATCCTTTCTTGGATCAAGAAAACGGACAAAAAAGTTCAGGAAAGTAATCCCTACGAACCCGAAAAAGAACGATTTGACGCATGGAGCCATAAGCCAACACACCTCTGGGTCAAAGACTGGTACGTACTGACCAACTTCCTGAGCAATACCTACACACGCGAGGAGTTGAACACAGATTTTTATGCCGATAAAATCAAGTCCTTAACCGAGGAGACAAAAGCCTATCTGAACAGCCCAGAATACGATCCGCAGGCAGAAAAAAAGATACCGTTTGACGTACTCTCAGATGAATTGCTCTTGGAGTGGGACGCGCTTTTGTCGTCAAAGCTTCTGGCTTACGCTTTAGAGCATATCGAAAAGGAGCAGCAAAGTTTTGGCTCCAAGCTCAACGCCAAAGTGGAGGAATTGCTCAAGCTAACCGAACTCATCGCCCCCTTTGCCATGGAAACGGGGCAGTATTGGGATATGTCCGAGGGGCTTTGGCAGGATTCGGGCTTTGAGGTGCTAGAGAAATACGCTGAACTGCTCAAAAACGAGAAGTCAATCCGTGAACTTGTCGATTTGTTGGGGCGTATGCGAGAGGCAGAAATCGAGACGGAAGAAGAAGAGTTTAAAAATATCATCGTCCGCAAAGAGTGGATTACCGACGAGCAACTCAAAACCGAGATTGGTGGCATCCGACGCAGTAACGAGCTAACGCAGATGCTTCCCTCTGAGGCCGCTCTGCTCGGCGACCCAGCTACCGAGACGCTTTTTATGCAAAAATATGCGGATCATAGCCTGAATACGTTTCAATATCAGGGGAAACGACTCGTGACCAGCGACAAGGTGCAGTTCACGAAGCGTCAAAAGCAAAAACGCAAAGAAAAAGGCCCGTTCATCTTGTGTGTTGACACCAGTGGTTCTATGCACGGGCTTCCCTCCCAGATTGCGAAGGTGCTAAGTTTTGGACTAATGAAAATGGCGGCACAGGATAACCGCAAGTGCTATCTGATCAACTTTTCTATCGGCATTAGTGCAATTAACCTGCATGACATCGCCGCATCTATGGACGAAATTGTAAAGTTTCTCTCGATGTCTTTTGACGGCGGCACAGACGCAACCCCTGCACTTTCAGAAGCCCTCCGAATGCTCCAAACCAATGACTACAAAGAGGGTGACGTGCTGATGGTATCTGACTTCGTGATGTATAACCTCCGGGAAGACCTCGTGAAACGCATCCAAAAAGAGCAGCAGAAAGAGACCAAGTTTCACTCACTGGCTATCTCTGACCAACCCAATTCGGATATTTTGGCAGTTTTTGATAATAACTGGGTGTATGACCCTGAAGATCGTCAAGTAGTACAGCAGGTTTGGCGCGATGTGAATGGCATTCGGACTGAAGAGCTGAGATAGAATAACTAAAAAAACTTCCCTGACCTCCCGTTGGGACTTTCTTTAACTTAAGAAATCAAAGCCGTTGTTTGTGTCCTTACAAACGACTTCTTCTAACATAAGGTTTAAAGACCACCCGTTAGAAACAACTTATCCCTTTAATAGACGTTTTTAAAGTATGAGAAATTGGATTTTGATCTTCGTAATGAGTCTGTTGAGTGGTACGTTGTGGGGGCAGACTTCAGATTTCACCGTTAATGCTTCGGGTGGCTGTGCGCCGCTAACCATTACGGTCACAGATAACTCGGGTGCAGACCCCGGGAATGTCCTTTATGATTATGGGGACGGCTCGGCACGAACCACGAACTCCACGCATACTTACCAAACCGCAGGTAGTTACACGATCACACAGTTTGTCGGATCAGGAGCAGGAGGAAATGCTTCTACTTTAGACGATCCAATTATAGTACAAGACGGCGGCGCGGTTGATTTTACTGTGTCAGGGTGTCCCTCGCAGGGGGTATTGCTCGAACTCACCGACCAAAACTACGACTCGTATATCGTAGATTATGGAGATGGAACAACCGCTACGCTCAATTCTGGCGATACCGAAGTTCATTACTATGCCTCGAATCAAACGCGTACGATTGCTGTGCGCGGGCTTTTTGATGGCGGCGCGAACAACTGCCCCCCCACAGCAGTCGAGTTTACGCCGAGTAACAATGCCGTAGATCTGACAATCCAACTGTTAGAGGTATTGAATAACAGCGAAGTACGGATCAGACTTTCCAATACTGTCCCTGAGTCGGGTTATGCCTTAGAGCAAGCCACAGGAAATGGCGCGTTTTCAGAGGTACGAACGCTTACCGCAGGCGAGCAGACGTTTACCATCTCTGGTCTTAATTTACAGCAGCAGTTTTATCGCTTTCAGATTACGCAAACCGACCCGTGTACGGGCGCACGAACATCCGACGAGCCTATTCAGACGCTTTTTGCAAATCTCTCCGAAGCAAACGGGACGCTTACCTTATCTTGGAGAGCGACGAACTTTTCGGGGTTTGGGGCGTACGCCATCCAACGCAATCAGGCCAACTTCAGGAACTTAATAAACCAAGATGTTTCTAGTCTCACAGACGCTGACATCGTTTGTCAGACGCAGTACTGTTACCGTATTACCGCAGAAAGCATTGAAGGTAGGCAGACCATCTCGCAGGAAGTGTGTGGTACAGCGCAGTTCACGCGTAATTTGACACGAATGGAAGGACTTTGGGCTACCGTTACTGCTAATAACCAGATTGAACTTAACTTTGCGTCTCCGCAGGATAGCCTCTTGGAGCAAGTTCAGATTACGCGCACCTCCGACGGGACATCGGAGACCTTTACGAGTGAAGACCCAACTACCTTCACCGACCCCTCGGCAGCGGTGGGCACGCAGGCTTATTGCTACACGGTCAGTTATGAGGATAACTGTGGTAATCGTTCGCCCGAAAGCACCGAAGCTTGCCCAATTTTCTTGGAAAACAATACCATCGACGACATTAAGTTCACGCTTTTGCGCACAAACTATACGAGAGCCTCCGAGGGGATTTCGTACGTCTTACTCAAATACGATCGTGCAGGAAACCTTTTGGACTCCTTAGAGATGGGACGAACTAGCCTCACCGAGATCATCGCCAGCCAAACGGAGCAGGTACTAGAGTACCGCGTTCTGGGTACGGGTGCAGCTACCGGGAGGCAATATCAATCAAATTTAGTTTTGGTAACCCTACCGTCTAAGCTGTTAGTTCCAAATGCGTTTTCACCCAACAACGATAACCTTAACGATACCTTTGGTGTCGTGACGCAGTTTATCCAAAATTACGAGCTTCGGATTTTTACTTCGTGGGGAAGCCCTGTTTTTATGACCACCTCGCTTGACGAACGCTGGGATGGCACCAAAGATGGGCGTATTTTACCCGCAGGAACCTACTACTTTCAAATTACAGCCAACGACCAAGTGGGTAAGGACTACACCGAAAGCAGTACGCTGACAATTATTAGGTGATAAGATTAAAGTGCGCCCTCACGAATTAACCCAGGCGGTGGCCGTCGCTGAGGGCTTTTAATGTCTCCTTACCTAAAGGTTCGCCGACGGATATCGAACCGCCTCCTCCCTTGATAAACTCAATAAACGGAGCATTTCGGGAAGCTTAACCGACCAACCGCGTAAATAAATCAGCTTCTTAGAGAAACGGATGATTTTTCCTTCTGTATCTAGGCTTGGCGTGATCCAAAAGGTGATCTCTGCTGATTTTGTGAGTGCCGTTTGTTGTTTTTCGGTAGGTGGTTTTCGGTCTGCTGAAAAGATGATACGCGCCTCTTTTTCCGCTAAAGAACAAAAAGGCTTAGAAGGTGTATCGTTGGCAGAAAACTCCATCTTTCGGACTAAAAACAATTGTTGCCGTAGAAACGATAGGTTTTCGGGAAGAGGCTGAGGCTCATCGCCGATACGTAAGGTGCAATTCTCGATTTTTGACCAAAATAAGGCTAAAAACATGGCTCTTTCGAGGACAGGACGTGTCCAAAGTGGAGAAGGAATAAGGATGATTTCTGTTTCCCCTTCGGAGCTTGGCTGCGTCTCTCGAATGCAGGCATCAATTTTTTGGGTCGTCGTCTCACGAATTTGTTGGAGAAGTGTCAGAGCAGGATAGTGGTTCCAAAACCAATCCTTAGAAATGGCTGCCTCTCGGAGTAAATGAGTAAGCCCTTGTCGTACACCCTGAAAAAAACCTTCTATCGAAGCTTGATCACTCAAAATGGTGGCTTCGTTCTTTAAAAAGTCAGCCTTGGACTCCTCTACGATCTCCGTGATTGTTTCGCGTGTTGCTTCTAAGATGTCGTTGACCTCAGAGCGCGTCCCTACGAGTAGTTCTTTAAAGTTCTGTCGAAATTTTTGGAGTTCCTCTTTTCGTTCTTGACGGCTTTTCTTGATAAGCTCGCCCCGCCACTCATTCTCATAGCGGTCTTTGAAGTCTTCAAGCGACAACCGCTTGCTTGCCTTACTTTTTGACTTGACTTTAGTTGGCTTTGCAGTGTTTTTTTCGGTATGCTCAATCACCTCGTCTAGCTTTTGGAGTATACGTGCTGTGATCCCTTTGGTGATGTCCAACATCTGTGTGTGAGACGCTTGCAAAACGGGGAGTGCTTTTTGGCGACACTGCTCCTGAATCCGCGAAAAAGCCCGCAGCCGCCCCTGAACGCGTGAGACAATCAAGTTTTCAAGGTTTTCCCAGTCTTCAAGCCATTTTGCAAGCTCATCTTGAAGGGCCGAGCGGTCGCTAAGCTGGTACAAAATCGAACTCTGTACATCTCGAAAAAAAGCGATCTCATGAAAAAGCTCCTTGTAATAGGCTGTTTTTTCGGTTTGCTGGAAGGGGATAAGCTGCAACGCTTCGCAAACGTGAAGCTGTTCCTGAATTTCCGCTTTTAGCCCTTTCAAAAATGCCGAAAGTTCCTTCGTTTTTTCCAAAATGTCGGGCTTAGTAAGGCGAGCAGCATAGCGACGGATGCCTTTTTCCAGTAAATTATGCAGGGTAATTAGTTCATGGTAAGAAGCGAACAAGATTTCAGATTCGTGAAACGTAAACCACACAATCACCTCCTGAAGCAGCTTCTCCAGCTCCGACTCTTGCTTGCTGATCAGACCTTCAACGAACGCTTCAAAGTCGATCAGTTGGGAAGTACGCTGTGCAAAGGCTGCCTGATGCTCGTAGCGTAGTTCTTGTAGCTCTAGCAACCCTACTGATTCGGGTTCTTCACCCAAAAAAGTAAGTATTTCGGGTAGTAAACGTGGGCATTCCTCCAGCAAAACGATCAGGTGCGCCCACCAAAAATGTATATCTTTTCCTTTGTCCTTCTTCCAGCGTTCTTGCCAAAACATGGCTGCATGATCTTCCCAGTCATGGAGTTTACTTAGCTCCTGCTGATCCACCGAATCGAAGGCCGACAAACGGGGGGATGGTTCAGAACGGCCCAAGGCAGTTTCTATTTGCCGTAAAAGGGCTTTATATTGCTGAATCGTTTTCTGTGAAGTCGGCATAAGCGTATTTCAAAGAACGGTATTATTTCAAGTTTTACAAAACCATGAAAAAGAATAAACTACTTATCACGGGCGGTTGCGGATACATTGGCTCGCATACGCTGATCGCAATTATTAAAAATAGTGACTATGGGCTGATTTCATTGGATAACCACCTTAATAGTAGCAGTAAAGCTCTGGATCGTGTCTTTGAAATTACGGGAGTCAGAATAAAGAACTACGAAATTGACTTACAGGATGACCAAGGGGTAAAGCAGGTTTTTGAGGAAAATCCCGACCTCTTGGGAGTCATTCATTTTGCAGCACTTAAAAGCGTCCCTGAGTCAGTGGAAGACCCGTTGTTGTATTACAAAAATAACCTGAATGGCTTACTGAATTTGCTTAACCTTTGTCAAAACTACGGCGTAGAGCAATTTATCTTTTCCTCTTCCTGCTCTGTTTATAGCAACCCCGAGACATTACCCGTTGCCGAAACGGCCCCTTTCCAAACTGCCGAGTCGCCTTATGCCGCTACAAAACAGATGGCAGAACAAATCCTGAAAGACTTCGTGAAGTCCACTAAGCGTGTACGTTGCGTTTCGCTTCGTTATTTCAACCCTGTGGGAGCGCATCCGTCAGGAAAAAATGGCGAGGATCCCAGAAATCCGCCTACGAGCCTTGTCCCGATCATCGTTGAGGTTGCGGTCGGAGTACGCACTAAAATGTTTGTTTGGGGGGACGATTACGACACACGGGACGGCTCCTGCATCCGTGATTACATCCATGTGATGGATCTGGCCGAAGCTCACCTGCAAGCTATCCGATTTTTATCTGAGCACCAAGAAACGAATTACGAGGTATTTAATCTCGGCACAGGAGAAGGTGTGACGGTACTCGAGGCTATCCGTGCTTTTGAGAAGACAACGGGCATCTCGCTCAACTATGAAATCGGTGAACGAAGGGCAGGCGACGTAATCGCCGTATATTCGGATACAAAAAAGTCAAGTACGCTCTTGGGCTGGGAAGCCAAACGAGGAATTGACGAAATGATGCAGTCCGCCTGGGCGTGGAAGCAGCACATAGAAAATACATAGTTCCGTATATTTACACCTTCTAAGCGGATTTTTATCTACTTGATCCTATCGCGACTTAGTAACTTGCGTGTAGTCATTTATTCTAAGAAAAAAATAATGTATGCCAAAGGCAGTAAAATATAATTGGTTTGGAGGGGTTTTTACGCCTTCTACGCTTACCATTTTAGGGGTCGTTATGTACCTCAAGTTGGGGCAGGTGGTCGGGGAGGCAGGTATCCTGATGGCTTTGCTCGTTATCATTATTTCTCATGTGATCTCCGTGACGACAGGACTTTCGGTTTCCTCCATCGCCACAGACAAAAAAGTAAAAGCAGGGGGATTGTACTACATTTTGTCCCGAAGTTTGGGACTTCCTATCGGTGGGGCCATCGGGATTACGCTGGTGATCGGGACCGCACTTAGTATTTCGTTGTACCTGTTTGCGCTATCGGGAAGTGTTGTAGAAGCCTTGGAGCCGACAGCGGTAGGTATTTATCTCGAACAGCTCGGAGCTTACAAAGTGCAAGTTACCGCATCCATAATTCTGGCAACGCTGACTACCATTGCCTTGATTAGTACCTCGCTGGTCATCAAGACGCAGTATTACATCATGGCGGGTATTTTTCTCTCGCTGGTTTCTATTATTGTGGGCGTTTTGTTCCTAGATCATGGTGTTGCCGCTACTCAAGTGAACTGGCTGCGTCCGCCAACGTATTCGATGTCCTTTAGTGAGCTTTTTGGGATTTTCTTCCCTGCCGTCACGGGATTTACCGCAGGTGTGGCGATGTCTGGCGACTTACGCGATCCCAAACGCGCCATTCCTAGCGGTACAATTCGAGCGATCATCGTAGGCTTTGTCGTTTACATTGGGCTGGCTATCTTTCTTGGGATTTACCTGGACTACGCGCAACTACAAAAAGATGAAAGTATCTTGTCCAAAGTCGCATATTTTGCTGACTACGGCGCACCACTCCTGCTGACGGGCTTCTGGGGAGCCGCTTTATCCTCTGCACTGGGTGGAATCCTGGGCGGCCCCAGAATCATGCAGGCCATCGCTATGGATAATATCAAATTGGTGCCCAAGCTTTTTGCCAGAGGCGTTGGCGTATCTAATGAGCCTCGGAATGCACTTTTTTTTACAGTAGTTGTTGCCGAGTTGGGTTTTTGGATTGGAGACCTGAACCAGATACTGGAAGTCGTGAGTATGTTTTACCTAACCGCTTATGGCTTCATTAACCTTACCTGCCTTTTAGAAGGCTGGACGGGTTCGGAGTTTCGTCCGCTGTTCAAAATCCCGAACTGGGTAAGCCTTCTGGGAACAGTAGCCACCTTTGTTGTGATGGCACAACTGAACGCCCCCGCAATGTTGGCGGCCTTCGTAGTCATTGGTGCAATATTCATCTACCTTAAACGGACACAGGTTTCTCTGGGCTTCGGGGACATCTGGCAGGGCGTATGGTCGGAGGTGGTTCGGCTGGCCCTTTACAGGATGAACAAGCGCAACAACGAAGACCGACGAAATTGGCGACCAAACATCATCTTGTTTAGTGGAAAAGCGACACAAAGACCTCATCTGGTAGATTTCGGAAAATGGGTGACGGGACGGCTGGGTGTACTCTCCAACTTTGACCTTATTGAAAATAAAGAATCGGACATTCTTTTCACGAAGGCGCAGCAGGTAGTGACTAAGGAGGATGATTCCTTAGGCGTTTTTACGCGACGCTACCAATGCAGTGATATTTATTTGGGTATTGAAAGTATCGCCGAAACGTATGGGTTTTCGGGAATTGAGCCGAATACCGTACTGATGGGCTGGGCACGGCGGTCGGCACAGCGAAATGCCTTTGTACGTGTCATCGAAAAGCTCCATCAACTGGATTACAACTTACTTCTGATGGACTACGACGAAAACGTAGGCTTCGGGAAGGAGTCCTCTATTGATATTTGGTGGCACGGCGACTCTTCGGAT
Source organism: uncultured Cytophagales bacterium (assembly GCA_964570645.1). Classification (GTDB taxonomy): domain Bacteria; phylum Bacteroidota; class Bacteroidia; order Cytophagales; family Bernardetiaceae; genus DAISIL01. Next base: position 12,865 of record CAZNAK010000017.1, read on the forward strand.
ATACTTTTTGCCCTTACCACTGTCCGATTTCTTACCAGTAGCACAACATGGAAGCAGGCAAAAATTCGCCTTTGTATTGTCCTTCGCGCTGAACACATCAACCCGATGCAACTCCGGCAAAACCTCGAAGAAATCCTTGAAGATCAGCGTGTACAAGCTGATATTTTGATCGTAACGGACTTTGAGGAAAAGCGTACCTTTGAAACGATTGCGCGTGAGGAGTCGCTGGAAACGGATCTTATTTTACTTGGCCTTCCGTATTTGGATGCCGAAAATCAGGAGGAGTTTTTCCTGACCACAAACCAACTCTGCAAGGAAATCGGAACGGTAGTTTTGTATCGGGCAGCCTCGCAGTTTGCCGATTTGCCGCTTTCCATCGACCTACGACCACTCGAAAAGACCAAAGAGGAAAAAGCAGAAGCCCTCCCCGAAGCACAGCAAGATAAGGCGAAGGAAAAATCACGAATAACCACAGAAACAACCACCAAAACCTGGAGTCCGCCCAAGGAAAGCGACCTAGAAGCACAGGTGCGCTACCTAAACGACTCCATGGAAGAGTGGATTCAACTGTTTTATCGAGATTACTTGCACGGCATCGAAGTCGAGTACCAAAAACTCCTAGAGGAAATAAAGAAGAGTTGGCAGCGGCATAACGCGCCCAAGCCTTCTATGTTTGTCTGGTTACGAAGTATGGGTATGGCCGAGCCTTCGGAGGAACGCATGATGAGCGAAGTGTTGGAGGCACTACGCAATTATCACCTGCGGCACGAGAAGTTTGAGCGTGAGCTTCTGAAAAATGGATATGAAATGTTAGCCCAAAAGGCAGATCAATTTATCAAGGAGGTACCCAATCTTCTTTCTCATACCTATTATCCTGAGGCGTTGGCGGAAAAGCCCAATTACCCCGAGGTACTCAACCATTTTACAGCCTCAGAACGGGTCGCTGCTTGGTTCGCGGGCGGGAAGCGTACCCGACACTTTAGGTACTCAAACCTGCTAACCTATTTT
>CAZNAK010000018.1:0-13718 GCA_964570645.1 uncultured Cytophagales bacterium
ATACACTCAAAAAAATCAGTTTTGCCCTCCTGTTTACCCTGATCACCACAGTGGCTTTTGCACAAAACGGACGCGAGTATAGGAAATCCCCCTTGCAGCGCGCCGAAAAGCAAGTAGCTCGCCTTGATCAGCAACTTGACCTGACCGACGCACAAGTAGAAACCCTAAAAACTGCCTTGACTAAAGAGATCACGGCAATGCGTAACGCCACGGAAAAAGAGGATAAGAAAGCGGCACATCAGGCGTACAAAGAAACCCTCAAAACCACCCTCACCGAGGAGCAGTGGGAAAAGTGGGAGGCGATCAAAGAAGAACAAAAAGCAAACAAAGAAGAACGTAAAACAGCGCGTGAAGCTTTCAAAGAAGAGCTTAACCTCACCGACGATCAAAAAGAGCAAATGGAAGAAGCACGTGCCGCTCTCAAAGAAGACCTTCAAGCATTGCGTGCAAAGGGACAAACCAACCGCGAAAAAGCAAAAGCCATCCAAGAAGAACATCGCGAAGCAATCAAAGAAATTTTGACACCCGAGCAGTTTGAACTTTGGGAAGCAGAAATGGAAGAGCGTAAAAGTGAACGAAAGGGTAGCAGAGGAAAAGGACGCGGCGGACGTGGATAAAAGCTCATTATTAATTATTTCATAAAAAACACCCTAAAGTTCCTTTAAACTTTAGGGTGTTTTTTATGAACCCATCTCATGTTTTGACTTCAGCACGAAAGTGAAGATATGTTCGAGCAGATAAGGCACTTTTTATACTCAAAAGTTTTGAGCATCTGGATTACCGAATAGAAATGCGCATACGTTCTCGGCAAGCTTCCAAACATCCTTTGGTTTTTCGTGGTTTGAAAGCTGACAATCAGAATATTGTTATATTTTTGTATTTCAAAACACACACTAGACTATGGAAGCGACCACCACTGAGGAAATTGTATTCACCAAAGAGAGCATTTTACGCGATTACCGCATCGGTTGGGAAAGCCGACAGGCTAGTTTGACGGGGCGTAAAGAAGTTTTTATGGGAAAGGCTAAGTTTGGCATCTTCGGAGATGGCAAAGAAGTGGCGCAATTAGCTATGGCAAAAGCCTTCAAGAATGGAGACTTTCGGTCAGGCTACTACCGCGACCAGACGTTTATGCTTGCTATCGGTGCCTTGGATTTAAAAGCGTACTTCGCTCAATTATACGCTAACCCAAGCCTAGAAGCTGACCCTGCATCGGCAGGACGCATGATGAACGGGCACTTTGCCACGCGCTCCCTCGACGAACACGGTAACTGGAAAGCGTTGACGCAGCAAAAAAATTCAAGCGCCGATATTTCTCCCACCGCAGGGCAGATGCCACGCCTTGTTGGGTTGGCGCACGCTTCCAAACTCTACCGCCAAAACCCAGACTTACATGAGTTTAAAAACTTCTCTATCAACGGAAACGAAGTCGCTTTTGGAACAATCGGCGACGCTTCAACCTCCGAAGGGCTTTTTTTTGAAGCCATCAATGCGGCGGGCGTTTTACAAATACCAATGCTGATGTCCGTCTGGGATGACGGATACGGTATTTCCGTTCCCAAAAAATATCAAACTACCAAAGGCAGTATTTCGGAGATTTTAGCGGGCTTCCAGCGCACCGAAAAAGCAGCAGGATACGAGATTTTCCGTGTACGAGGTTGGGATTACGAAGCACTCTGTCAGGCTTACCAAGAAGCCGCCGAGATTTGCCGAAATGAGCACGTCCCTGTCCTCATGCACGTCGAAGAAATTACGCAGCCGCAAGGACACTCTACCTCAGGTTCGCACGAGCGATATAAAACAGAAGAGCGACTGAGCTGGGAAAAAGAACACGATTGCTTGGTACAGTTCCGCAAATGGATTTTACAGGGCGGATGGGCAAATGAAGAAGAACTTGACGAAATCGAAAAGGCAGCAGTCAAAAGCGTTCGAGAAGCAAAAACAGCCGCTTGGAAGGCCTTTTTACAAAATATCAAAACGGATCAGGAAGTTGCCGAGCAATTATTGGAAGCTACGGCAGGACGCAGCTCGGTATCAGATCAAATCTTGGCAATCCGCGACGAACTCAAAAAGACGCTCAACCCTATCCGTAAGGATGCTATTGTAGCCGTTAAAAAAGCCTTGCGGGTGCTTCGTCACGAAGAACCGTCAGTGAAGCAAGACCTCCAAAGTTGGCTCGAACGCACCTTAGCGCAAAACGAAGAACGATACAGCTCACACCTCCACAGCGAGTCCTCAGAACGTGCCACAAACGTTGAAGCCATTGATCCAATTTACTCCGACGATAGCCCTACCGTAGATGGGCGCGAAGTACTTCAAGCCTGCTTCGAGGATATGTTTGCACGTGATCCGCGTGTAGTTGCTTTTGGGGAAGACGTTGGCTTTTTGGGCGATGTAAACCAAGCCATGGCGGGGATGCAGGAAAAATACGGTGAAATCCGCGTGATGGACACAGGCATTCGTGAGATGACCATCATCGGACAAGGAACGGGCATGGCCCTTCGAGGATTACGCCCGATTGCTGAGATTCAATATTTGGACTACCTCGTTTACGCCCTTCCGACCATCACGGACGACATTGCTTGCTTGCAATACCGTACCAAGGGCGGTCAAAAAGCACCGCTTATCATTCGCACTCGTGGACATCGACTGGAAGGAATCTGGCATTCTGGCTCTCCAATGAGCATGATTTTGGGTAGTTTCCGAGGGATTCACGTCCTCGTACCGCGCAATATGACGCAGGCAGCAGGGTTTTACAATACCCTTTTGGCTTCGGACGAACCCGCTTTAGTCATTGAGAGCCTAAACGGATACCGTCTCAAAGAACGTATTCCGGATAATATCGGAGCGTTCCGTGTACCATTGGGAATGCCTGAGGTCTTGCGCCAAGGCGAGGATGTGACTTTGGTAACCTATGGGTCCATGTGTCGTATCGCTTTAGATGCTGCTGAGGCACTTGCCGAGGTGGGGATCTCTTTGGAGGTTATCGACGTGCAGAGCTTGCTGCCCTTTGATCTTGCACACCGAATTCTGGAATCCGTCAAAAAGACCAACCGCGTGATTTTCGCCGATGAGGATGTTAGTGGTGGCGCATCTGCCTTTATGATGCAGAAAGTGGTCCATGAGCAAAATGCGTACTTCCACCTTGACTCACAGCCGATTTGTATTTCGGCTAAAGACCACCGTCCCGCCTATGCTTCGGATGGAGACTACTTCTCGAAACCAAGCATCGAAACACTCGTTGACGCAGCTTACGCGCTTATGCACGAAGCCGACCCAGGAGAGTTTCCGAGTCTGTATTAGTCACAGGCAAGTCACTTTAAAAAAGACCGTGAAGGCTTTAATCCTAAAGCTTTTGTGGTCTTTTTTATTACCGAAGCTCAATCTTATCAATCGTCAAAGAGAAAGTTTCCGCCTTTTTATTTGCAATCAAAAAGCGCATTTCCTCGATTACTTCGTGCGAAAAATTAGGTATATCCAGCATTCTTCCTCGGAACGAAGCATACATCTCCTCTAGCGGAATTTGTACTTCCTCCCACTCACCTGAGGTTTTAAATTCTTTGATGTAAGAATGATATTGCCTTACCCCTTCCTTTACTCGGAACTGATATTTTTTGCCGTCGCCTTTCAAACGAATGTGAACAACGCGCTGACTCGCCTTATCAATTTTTAATGGCTCAGGAAAAATGTAACGGACAGAAGAAAAGCCCCCGTTATTTTCGAGCGATACCTTTCCAGAAAACGCGCCATGCCCCTCGTCACTCAAACGAAAGTTTCCCGAGGAGCGTCCGCCCATCACCACATCATCCACAACACGCCAGTTGCTTAGGTTACAATCGGGACTGAAATCAAAAAGAGGTTGAGCGGTCATAAAAAATACGATCGTTAGCGTAGAAAGAAGAGTGTTCATTTGTCGTCTACAAAGTGTAGGTGTAAAAGGTTATTCCCTCCTCTACAAACGCACTCCAGCCGCGCTGCAAAGGGAAGATACATCCGCTGAACAAATTTACCAAATCCGTTTCACGCCTTCATACGCATCAAAAACTTCGTCTTTCCCCCCTATCGGTAAGCCTTCAGTAAGCGATTGAGCGATGAGCATTCGATCAAAGTGATCACGATGGTGAAGAGGTAAGTCTCAGCTTTTCTAAGATTAAATTCTCAGTCTGATTCATATCTTTTTACTTTTTCAAACGCAGTGATTATCTTAAAAGTTCATGTTTGGCCAGAGATGTACCTACTCTCCAATCACCACTTCCACAAATTCGCTCCACCCCCGCTGTTCGGGGTAGTACATTCGTTGGGCGATGGAAGGCGTAACTTTAAACGTTCCAAGTAATTCCGCTTTCATCAGGTAGCTATATTCGTACTCGCCTGCGGAGAGTTCTGTGATGGTCATGGCAAAATGCTGATCGCGGAACTCCTTATGGCTGTACCAAGCCTCTTCCCAATCCCACCAATTACGCTGGCTTTGCTGACCGTCATATTCAGGTTCGTCAGCGATGATGTAGGGTTTTACGTCGCGGATAAACTCACAGCCCGCAGGAATGGGGTCTTCAATCAAGACATTTTCTTTGGCACTTTTTGTCTTCACCTTCACTTTCACAAATAACACATCTCCTGAGTTGACCTTAGTCAACTCCACTTTTTCTTTCTCGTACTCGATATTCCCCTCCTTATTTACCTTCGGGACGAGCTTAAAATAGGTTCGTTCTACCTCGAAAGGCGCGTCTTTTTGTTCAGGAAGGTCTTTTTCGGAGTCATGGAAATAACGAAGTTTTGCGTTTACATAAGCCGTACCTTTTCCTTTTTGAACAATGCGGATTTCGTTTTTGCCAACTTTGAGTACCTTCAGTTTATCCGTCGCACCACCACCCGTAAGGCTGACCCAAAACTTTTCGTTGCGGAAAGTGTAGGTCTTGCCGCGCTCAAAAGCACTTTTGGGATCAAATTTATGCTTCGCGATCGCTTGCCCATTGACAAAAATCGCTACCTTGGTATCTGTTTGAAGTTCTGATTTGAGCAATTCGTTGAGCGCAAAAATCGTGACAGCCGTCTGGCGCGTGTTGTGCCACGCCACACCCCGACGCTGGCTCATCAACCACTGTACGGCAGGGGCAATTAGTGGGTGTTCGGAATCAATTTGCAGCAAGGCCTGCACGACGTTTGCCGTCGTCTCAACGCGGTCATCGTGCCAACGGTAATAGAAAGATTCTCCGCCCCAGTACGCCAACCGTCCTTCAGAAATGGCGGTTTCTTCGAGGTCTTTCAAAAGCATTTTTTGGAGCTTGGTCTCGCCTAAATCCGTTGCCGCTTGTAGCCAGAGGGCTTTGTCGTAGGCGTTCATGAGGTGCGATTTCGGCATCCGCTTTTTCTCCCAGAGGGCTTCCATACCTACCCGAACGGCTACACGCATCTCGTAAGCGTGGGTTGTACCTTCTTTGGTAGTCTCTTTCTCAATCTGACGACGCAAAGCCGCTTTTGCACTCGAAAGTAAATCTTCAGGTACGTCGTAACCCACTTCCTTGGCTAAAAACAGCCCGTTGGTGACGTGCGCCGTAAAAAACGGATGGGTCGCGTCGTTTTCCCACCAGCCCCAGCCATCGTCATTGTGTTGGAGTTCGGCGAGGCGTTCTAAACCCTTGGCAGTCATCTTTTTGAGTTCGGCTTCGTCTATGGAACTTTGGTAATCCGTGCCTAAAGTTTGAAGGGTATTAGCAACCAGGACATTCGGTAAAAAACGACTCATCGTTTGCTCCGTGCAGCCATACGGGTAGCCAATCAGTTGATCCATCGAAGAAAGCAAAGCCGAGGCGATACTTGGCGAAACATCCAATTCGAGGCTTGCCGTATTCGGGTCGATTCCTTCGGGAAGGGTAAACGAAAGCGTTTCTTCGGCTTTATCACGCGCTTGTGTGGCTTCGACGATAACCATTTCCAGCCCGTGCGGATGAACGGGAAATTTGAGTTGTTTAGCATCCGACTCCTCATCCGTGAGGGCTTCGACGGTGAGTTTGGCTTCTAACGCCCACTTTGCACCCACTTTCCAATCCAAACGCTGTTCGCCATTGGCAGGAATACGAATTTTGCGCTCCGACCCTTCGACAACCAACCCATTCGCTTTTAGGCGGACGGTCACGTTTTCATCACGCGGGAGGTAGTTATGAATCGTTGTGGCAGCAAGGAGCTCATCACCGACTTTAAGGAAACGCGGCGTTTCGAGGCGCACCAACAAGTTTTTCTTGACGACTACTTTTGCCATCGTCTGCCCGACCTCGGTATCTGCCGTGATGACCTTGGCAAAAGTACGCCAAGTCGTGAGGTTATCAGGAAGCTGGATGTTGGCGTAGGCGATGCCGTTTTCGTCTGTTTTGAGGCTCGGATTCCAGTAAATGGCATCTTTGAAGTTCTTGCGGAGCGTGGGTTGTTGGAGATTAGGCTTTTTGATTACATCTAGTTTAGAAGCTCCGCTAGGCTGTCCTGAGCGTTTTGCCATTTGTGGGCTGGCAGTAGCTGCTGCCATTTCATCAGCCATAGCACCTCCATCAGCACCCCAAGAGTCGTCTTCAGAAGCTCCGAAAGACATCTCCTCTGCTTCTAATTGAACCTCTACTTCCTCTTCTATCATCTCCTCGTCAGGAACTTCAATAATTTCGATTTCACCGGATAAGAGACCCTTATATCTATCTATCCTTTTTTGTAGCTCCTCGTCACTCAAGACCTCAAAAACTTGTGGCTTTCCTTGGAGTAAACCGACATTCAGGAGGGCACGTTCGTCTCCTTCCAAAAACAAATTCGTGACGGTGACTTTCATATCGTTAGCACTAAAAGTGATTTTAGGCTTAGCGTTCTTAAAGCCTGAAAGGGCGTAATAACCATGCTCGTCCGTTCGGAAAGCCTTTCCCGCAACTTTGATTTTTGCATCAGCGATAGGCTCACCCGTTTTCGCGTCCACCACAAAGCCATAAACGACGCTTTTATCGTATGACCTTCTACTCAGAGAGAACCGAAAATCCTTATCATCTGGTAAATACGTTCCTCGCTCCAAAACCCCTGACTTTTGGCGTGCCTTGATCTGGGCTACACTAAACTCCTGTCCTTGGTTACTTCGATAAAATTGATTGTAACCCGCTGTGCGGTAGGTGTATTGCGGGGACTCGTAAAAAGCCTCGCGGATGTCCGCAGTCGTTTCGGGATAGAGCGAATAGATACTTTGATCTGCCGTCGAGAGCGTCACCTGTGCATTGGGAACGGGATTTCCTTCATGATCTCTGACGATGACCTCTGCGACCGCTTGGGTAGTCGGGAGATAGCTTTCGCGATCAAACTCAAGGGTAACATCCAGATATTTTTGCTTCGGAATGACCGTAATGGCTTCGTTGCGATGATAATGTTTCCCTTCGGCGACGTAATCAATGCCCACATCAACTTTTCCGAATACCTCCGCAGGAAGACTAAGTTGCAGCGTCTTTCCTTTTCCGTCGGCAGGATCAAAACGATGGATTTGTTTGTAGGCGAAAGTCGTTCCCGATACCGTTACGAGTGCGTCTGTGTGCTGAGGCACATAAAGCAGCAAATTGACAGGCTCGCCCGACTCATAGACCTTTTTATCGGTCAATAGTTGCGTCGTCCCCTGATCGTTTGACCACCACCAATAATCGTCATCACCTTTTCGGGTGACGTAAATGGAGGTTTCGTCCGTGATTTCGCGCCCGCGTTCGTCCGTTCCCGTGACTTCGACGCGGAAATAGCCCGTTTGGGTGATCGGAAAGCGAATTTCGGTCTCACCTGTTTCCGCATCCGTTCTACCTTCCTGAAATTCGATGCTGCGTTTGGCTTTACTGCGCTGGTCATAAACCCGAACTTTTACGGGCGCAGAAACGGCATTTCCAGAGAAATCCGCCGTTTTTACACGGATGATGACATCATCCGCTGCGCCGCCAACTTCATAGAAATACTTGGGGCTATACGCGCTGAGCGTGAAGGCGGCGTGGGCGACAATCGTGCTGCTACTGCCACCGATGTTCCGACGACTGGCATCACGGACGCTCGCTCGAACTGTGTAACGATAGTTGCGCGTATTCCACTTGAGGTCTTTGGCGGTTGGATAGACGATCTCGAACGAGCCATCGGCTTGAAGCGTGCCTTCGCCGCGTTGAACGGTCTGACGCTCGGTCGGCGCGGAGTACCAGCCACGATACCACCATGCATACGGGGAGTCCTCCCACCAAGGTCGATAGTATTCCGTTCGGGTGATGAAGTATTCCACGCTTCCGTTCTGGACAGGCGCACCGAAGAAGTAGTCGGCGCGAACTGTCGCTCGAAGTATGTCTCCACTTTGGTACTGCGATTTTTCCAACGCCACTTTGACTTCGTATTCGGGCTTTTTGTACTCTTGGAGCTGGAAGGTGGTGGCTCCGAAGCCATCATTGTTCCAATCCCACCAATTTCTTCTAGCTCCGACTTGCTCGACGATGATTTTATAGGTTCCGAGCTTGGCTTTTCCGTCGAGGACGAGGCTGTCGGTGAAACTTCCCCCTTCATCAAGTCCAACTTTACGGGTACGGATCTCGGTGATTTCATCTCCTCCCCAGGGATCTCCCCACTCGTCATCACCTTTTCCTTCGTCGTTTCCTTTGAAGATGATGGAGACTTGTACGGAGTCTGTGGGGACTTGGAAGGAAAATCCTTCGCGAAGGCGGAGGACTCCCTGAAAGTGTATGGTCTGATTGGGGCGGTACGCTGGACGGTCGGTAAAGACATAGGCGACTTGTTTGCTGGATGCGTAGTTATAAAAATAGCTCTGCGAAGCGACTAACTGCCCGTTGCGGAGGGCGAAAAGGTGTTGCGTTCCGCTGTTTTCTCCTTTAAATGAGGCAAGTTTGTCGTCCGTACGATATTGTGCGTCAAAACTTGTGCCGTCAGAGAGGAAAAAGTCAAAGCCTTCTATGGCTTCGTTATTTTTATCGACGAGCATGAGTAGCGTCTCGTCCTGTGAGGTCTTACTGAGCAGCCCGTAGTCCGAAACGAGAATGGGAACCTGCGTCAAATGGGTCTCCGAGAAGGCTTCCAAGACATACACCCCCGCAGGAAGTTGCCCTAGTTCAATGTGTTCATTATAGCTTCTACCACGGAGGGTTTCTTTCCATTCTTTTTGAAGATTAAGACTTTGAAGAACCGAATCTGAGAAGTTTTTGCTATCGCGATAAAAGGCTTCCTCCTGAACGAAAGTCTCTACATCCTCGACACGATACAGCCGCATCTGAAAGGTCGTTTCTTTACTTTTGTACCCGTAACCGCGATAAAGATAACAGCTTACCTCGTCCTCGGGCGTGAACATTTTACTGACCCGAAGCTGAAACCAGCTTGCTTGGGCGTTGAAGGTGAAGAGGAGGCAGAGAAGGGAAAGAACTTTTGATGTCGTCGGTGCGGACACCGACAACAGCGAAAAAGAAATGAATCGGGTTTTCATGGTGGTGTTCGTTTGTGTCGTTGGTGAGGCCACCAACAACGGCTTTTGAAATTCACTTGTAGGGTCTTCGACCACTACCAGGGATATTTTTTTAGTAACGGTGCTGACACAAGATAATTTCCATAAGATAGGGAGAAAAAAGGGAAGAGCAGAAGTTTGTGTAAAACTCTAGCTTGTCATTTTTCTAATTTCTTCTTCTAACTCTGGAAGGTCGTTTTCTATGATTTACCAGACTTCCTCAGCATCAACGCCAAAATAGTCGTGTACCACAAAGTTTCTGAATCCTTTGATTTTTCTCCAAGGGACTTGAAACTCTTTTTCCTTTAGCTCATCGCTCAGTCGTGCAACAGATTCCCCAATAACGACAAAGTTCGATAGCCTTTGCAACGAAACGATTGTAGAGTTGATTTAGGGGGTTATTTCTGCCCTAAAAGCTGTATCAGATACTTTCCATAACCACTTTTTTGGAGTGGGACGGCAAGCTCTTCGAGTTGGGCTGTACTGATGAACCCTTTGCGGTAAGCAACTTCTTCAATGCAGCCAATTTTCATACCCTGGCGCTTTTCGATAACTCGAACAAACTCCGAAGCATCCGCCAAAGAGTCAAATGTCCCTGTATCTAGCCACGCCGTACCACGATTCAATACGCCAACCTGTAACCGCCCACGCTCAAGATAAACTTTATTTACATCTGTAATCTCATACTCGCCGCGTGCAGAGGGAGCGATGGTTTTGGCAATCTGGACAACCTCATTATCATAAAAATACAGCCCTGGCACGGCGTAGTTTGACTTAGGATTTGTCGGTTTTTCCTCAATCGAAATCGCTTTCTTGTGTTCGTCAAACTCCACTACACCATAACGCTCAGGGTCGTGTACCTGATAAGCAAAAATGGTTGCCCCTACTACATCCGTATGACTTGCCAGTAAGTCGCTTAAGCCCGAGCCGTAGAAAATATTATCTCCCAAGACGAGGGCCACTTTATCGTTACCAATAAAGTCTTCACCGATAACAAATGCCTGTGCAAGCCCGTTTGGAACTTCTTGTACCGCGTACGAAAACGAGCAACCCAACTCTTTACCGTCGCCCAAAAGTCGTATGAACTGTGACTGATCCTCGGGGGTGGTAATGATAAGTACCTCCCGAATGCCCGCTAACATGAGCAACGATAGCGGGTAATAGATCATCGGTTTATCGTAAACAGGGGTTAGCTGCTTAGAGACTCCCTTCGTGATCGGATAGAGACGCGTTCCTGAACCGCCCGCGAGAATAATGCCCTTCATAGTTTAATGGTAAAATTACAAATAAATGCCATTGCCGTTCGTCTGACGATCAAGTGTTTAAATATTCTCAAAAGTACGTTTATTTCGGACTAGTCGCACGAGTTTAGAATCTTCTGTAACGCCCTTGTGCCTTTGGCTCACGCGGACGACCGTTACCTTTAAACTTCTTGCGTTTCCCTTTCGGTATCTTGGGGAAACTACGGAAAAGTGGTCCCGGACGCGAAGGGTGCGAAACCTTCTTGCGCTGTAAACCCCAGCCTACGCCTTTCTTACCGCTATTTCCTTGGGGGAGATGATTGAACTTGTAGCCAATCATGATTTCGTTACTTGCCCCGATAGCACCCACAAAGTCGCCGATAGCAAAATCACGTGCATACCCGACTCGTAAACGATCCAATTTGATCCCTAAAGCGACGCTCACAGCGTATTCAGGACGATAAGCAGCACTTCCCCAGAACAAATCTGCGTAGGTCACCCGAACAGCAGGCTCATATTGCAGGGGAGCATTTAAGGCGTAACGCGCCATGAGCATCGGCTCAACGACCGTATAACCGTCGGGCATATCCAAGATAAATTTAATCGTTCCCAGGAAATGATTGGTAAGCCCGAGGCTGTTGTCGCCGTCATCCGTAACGGTCAGTCCTGGATTGAGAAGCTGAGGAGCAGCAAGCCCAATTTGTACGCGATTTCGGTACAAATAATTAATACCAAAAGCCATTTCAAAGTTAGTCGCATTACCCGTACGGTTAAGGATCGAAGGATCGTTCTCATCAATCACATAAAGGCTATTAAAGTCGGTTTGGTCAAACAATGCGCCTGCCGAAATTCCAAAAGACAACTTTGAACTGTTCTCGTACGGACCAAAAATATGATACGCATAAGTAAACATTGCCTTGGTGCGGCGCGTCTCTTTGATGCTCTCATGAAAAATATTCATCCCAAAGCCCGCACGATATTGATAAAAGGGTAAGTCAAAGGTAAATTGTGCTGTCTTTGGGGCATCCTCGAAGCCAGACCACTGCGACCGATAGGTCATGTTAGCAGAAGCATAAGGGTAGTTTCCTGCCCATGCGGGATTATAAATAAACTCATTGTGAAAATATTGGCTAAAGAGTGGCAACTGTTGCGCCGAGGCAACCGATGCCGATAGTAGTAAGCCTAAAAGTAAAACCTTTTTCATGTCTAATCTAGTATCATGAACGATCCTTTGACCGTTCGACTGCTAATATCAAATTTGAGTAGGTAAAAATAAATACCCGCTGGAAGGCGCGTACCACCCGAAGAACCATCCCAATCGTTTTGGTAGCCGTCTTGTCGATAGACTTCCTTACCTCTACGGTCAAAAACAATCAGTGTACTGTTGGGGTAGCTTTCAATACCCTCGATGACGAAAAACTCGTTTAGTCCATCTCCATTGGGCGTGATCGCGTCCACGGCGCGCACCTGCGGCTCGTCAATTACACGGACTTCAACCGTATCTGTATTAGAGCAACCGTTACGATCCGTACCTGTCACAACGTATTCGGTTGTGAACCGAGGTGTTGCCGTTGGGTTAGCGGTTGAGTCGTTGACCAACGTTTCGGCAGGTGTCCAAACGTAAGTGAGCGCACCCGTCGCTGTCAATGGGATACTTTCCCCCACAAAAATAACTGTATCTAAGCCTGCATCTACGTTAGGGAGTTCCAGCGCACGAATGGTAACCACATTACTACTGTCCGTCTCACAGTCTGTGATAACAAGGCGACGGAAATATACTGTGGAGTCTTGCGGCGAAGGAATGTAGTTTACGTCCTGAGCGTTTGTTAAATCTATCCAAGTCTGTTGATCGCCCGAAACCTGCCATTGATAACTAAACGGAGGAGGGAATCCAATCGAATCCGCCAAATCAATTCCGAATAAGGTATCAATCGGCTCACCACGACAAATAATCTGGCTTGGAGAAATTTCGTTTAATTCTACGGGCTGACTCACCGAAACCGTGACTACATTACTTGTATCATTCTCACAGATCGTACGGACGATACGGCGATACTGCGTCGTTACACGCGGAAGAATCGGGATAAAGTTTTGCTGTGTGGAGGCAATCGTCCAAACAGAGTCTCCAAACGGTAAGGCTTCCCAGCGATAGGAAGGGATGGTATCACCCCCGTCGGGGAATGGTCCTGTGATAATTTCTGCCGAGTCGCCTAAGCAAATGCTTTGATCTGCCGAAAGGCGGTTATTGGTCACCAAGCCAATCACATTCACCCGGACAATGTTACTCATGCTCGGATCACAAAAGTCGTCCAAGGAAAGCACCCTACGAAACAGAGTGGTATCACCCAGAGAAAGCCCATCTAGCCCACGTAAAGAGTCGCCCACAGGAATCCAGTCGATGCTATCAGTGGAGGCTTGCCATTCGACCACAAAAAGTGAGTCGGGCGCGCCTGTCGGACGAGAACCCACCAGCGGTGAAATCAGTTCTCCCTCACAGACGGTCTGTGTGCCCGTGATGAAATTGTTTTGTGGGGTGGGGACGACTTCAATCTGGATGATATTACTCGTATCTGGAATACATCCGCCCCTCACGATGCGGCGGAATAAGGTCGTCTCGTCCAAGAAAAAGGAGTCTATCGAGAGATTTTGTACCGAAGTATCCACAACGGCAAACCAGCGAACAGAGTCCGTCGAACGTTGCCACTCGTAGGTAAACGGTGTTTCGGAGACAGAAGGCGCAGTTCCGACTAAAAACAACCCTGAATCCCCTTGACAAATGCGCGGATCGCTTTCGGAGGCAATCGTATTGTCGCCAAAGAACTGCAGAACGGGTACTTCGATGACGTTACTGGTATCGGCAAAGCAAGTATCCAGTACGATCCGCCGGAAGTAGGCCGTTTGCGGAAGTGGTAAGACGTTATTGATCGTCGCCGTGGTATCTTCATTAGACCAGCGCACACTATCAAAGGAAAGCTGCCACTGATATTCAT
>CAZNAK010000019.1:0-13605 GCA_964570645.1 uncultured Cytophagales bacterium
ATTCTCGATTCCACAAAAGTTTATGCGGAAGGTCGCGCAGGTGAATGGCGTAGAACTCCCCGAACGTTATGCTATCGCGACTTTGTTTCTCGATAGCCGCGATCAACAAAAAACATTCACGGATTACTGCCAGCAAAATGACCTCAAGGTGCTTTTCTTTCGGCAAGTGCCGATCAACGAAGAAGCCCTCGGCGATCAGGCCAAGAACTCATTACCCGAAATCTGGCAAGCGTTTGTCGTGCCTAACTCCTTGGTGGCTACGCAACGGTTTCGCGCCCTACTTTACCTGACACGAAAGGAAGTATCAGCGTTTTATGCCGAGGCAGAACAGTTTTATATTGCTTCGTTTTCGGATCAGGTAATCAACTACAAGGGGCTACTAATGCCCACCCGGATCAAAGATTTTTATCTTGATCTTCAGGACGAAGATTTTGCGGTTAGCTTCGCACTTTTTCATCAGCGGTTTTCCACCAACACCCTTCCGCGCTGGCGGCTTGCACAGCCTTTCCGTGCCCTTGCCCACAACGGAGAGATTAACTCCATTCGTGCCAACCGATTCAACGTTGAGGTACTGCTAGAACAACTCGAAAGCGATATATTTTCCAAAAAAGAGCTGAAACGCCTCCAGCCGATCCTTGAAAAGGACATGAGTGATAGCGCGAGTGTGGATAATATGCTGGAATTTCTGCTCATCAACGGTATGGACTTCTTTCAGGCGGCGCGCTCTATGGTGCCGATTCCGTGGCAGAACGCTCCCTATCTGGATGCCAAAATACGTGCTTTTTACGAGTACGTTTCCTGTAACTTTGAGGCTTGGGACGGACCAGCCGCGCTTAACATGACCGACGGACGTTATCTGGGCTGTGTCATTGACCGAAACGGACTACGCCCTGCCAAGTACACCATTACGCACGACCACCGTATCCTGATTAGTAGCGAATATGGCATCGTGGATTTTCCTAAAAAGCAAATTAAGGAGCAAGGTCGCCTAAAAAGCGGACAGATGATCGCTGTGGATACCAAAACGGCTAAGGTGATCAAGCATAAAGAGATCAACAATTACCTTAAAGAACTCCATCCGTACAACCGCTGGCTTAACGCCGAGTGTACCTATCTCATGCAAGACATCGGGCGCATCTTCATGGATCACAGCGACTATGAGTACCCTAATTTGGTCGAAATGCAACGTTATCACAACTACACCAACGAAGTTGTGGAGCAGATCATCTTGCCCATGAGCCAAAAAGCCAAAGAAGTCACGGGTTCGATGGGAGACGACACCCCTTTAGCCTGCTTTAGTGAGGTACAACGCAACTTTACAGACTTTTTCCGCCAGAAATTCGCGCAAGTGACCAATCCACCGATTGACCCAATCCGCGAAAAAACGGTCATGTCCACCAGTATCACTATTGGGGCAAAAACCAATATTTTTAAAGATTCTCCCCAAAATGCTCACCGTATTAAGGTGATGAGTCCGATTTTACCAAAAGAAAAGTTGGATTTACTCCGCGCTTACGGCACGGTAGGACATGAGCACTTTGACGAGGCGTACCGTCACCGAAGTTTCTCTACGGCATTCCAAGGAGATTTGCAGGCAGCTTTGTACCAACTCGGCAAGGATATCCTGGAAGCAGTACAAAATGATAGCATCCGAACGGTTATTTTGGATGACCGCAATCTCTCGCCTGATCACAAGTTAATCCCGATGGCAATGGTCGTGGGCTATCTCAATCAGCACCTTCGTAAAAACAGCTTACGTTCGCAGGTATCCCTTATCGCTATTACGGGCGAAGCCTTCGATTCGCACTCTTGTGCTGTGTTACTGGGTTTTGGTGTCTCGGCGATTTATCCCTACCTCCTCTATGCCACGATTGTGGATGCCCTGCACCGAAAAGGGGAGCCTAAAGTTCTTGAAAAACGGCTTGCTACCCGTAATGCCCAAAAAGCGATCAATGCAGGTTTGCTCAAAATTATGTCGAAAATGGGCATTGCAACTATCGAAAGTTACCAAAACTCCGCTTTGTTTGATGTCATCGGACTCAGTACGCAGATTGTCGCCGACTGCTTTCCTGCTTCGCGAGCTTTAATTCCAGGACTGGATTACCCTGCTATCGAACTACGAATTCATCAGGCACACAAAACGGCGTACCGAAAAAACTATATCAAAACGCTTTATCCGCTCGAAGTGGGTAGCTTCTATAAGTACGCCGTCAAAGGTGAATATCACGATTTTTCGCCGCAGGTTTCCCAGACGGTTCGGCGTGTGGCAAAAAATGGTGGAGCGGCTGACTACGAAGAGCTGCAAACGCTTATCAACAAGCGTGGTCTGCGCATGATCCGCGACTTTTTTGAGATGGACTCGCCCAACGAGCCAGTTGATTTGTCGGAAGTCGAGCCTGTCGAGGCAATCACGCGACGGTTCTGTTCGGCAGCGATGAGTCTGGGATCAATCTCTCCCGAAGCACACGAAGCCATTGCCGAGGCGATGAACCAACTAGGCGGAATGTCAAACTCAGGCGAAGGCGGAGAGGATAAAAAGCGGTTTGGAACAAGCCGAAATTCTAAGATTAAGCAAGTGGCTTCGGGGCGTTTTGGAGTTACGCCCGCTTACTTGCGGAGTGCCGAAGAAATTCAAATTAAAGTCGCACAAGGGGCAAAACCCGGTGAAGGCGGACAGTTGCCCGGCTTTAAAGTCTCTCCGATGATCGCCGAACTGCGTTGTACCGTGCCTGGTGTGACGCTGATTTCGCCGCCGCCCCATCATGATATTTACTCCATCGAAGATCTCGCCCAGCTTATCTTTGACCTCAAGCAGGTTAATCCGACTGCGCAAGTCTGCGTAAAGTTGGTCTCTTCGGCGGGTGTCGGCACGATTGCCGTGGGAGTTGCTAAGGCTTATGCAGATAAAATTATTATTTCGGGAGCCGACGGCGGAACGGGTGCGGCGCAACTCGGCTCTATCAAGTTTGCGGGAAATCCGTGGGAAATTGGCTTAAGCGAGGCACACAACTCGCTCAAAATGAACGACCTTCGTGATAAAGTCGAGCTTCAGACTGACGGCGGACTCAAAACGGGGCTTGACGTAGTGAAAGCCGCCATTCTGGGTGCGGAAAGTTTTGCCTTCGGGACGGTAATTCTTAACACCATTGGTTGTAAGATTTTGCGTGTCTGTCACCTCAACAAGTGTAGCGTCGGTATTGCCACGCAAGACGAACGCCTCCGCACCTATTATGTCGGAACGGTAAAAGGCATTGTTAACTACCTCACTTCGGTAGCCGAAGAGGTGCGGCAAATTTTAGCAGACTTAGGCTATCGCTCTCTTGACGAAGTGATCGGAAAGACGAGCTTACTGGCCGTTGTTAACGACGAACGCGCCAAAACTTTTGATTTCAACGAGCTACTCTTTGAAGCATCGGGCGAGAACATCCGAAAGATAGCCTATCAAGAACCATTCGATAAAAGCACCTTCGAGAAAGGAGTCGCTGAAGAAGTACGTGAAGTGCTGGAAGGACGGGCAGCGTCGATTACGGTTCACCGAAAAATCCGAAATACTAACCGCAGCTTTGGGGCGCGGCTGAGTGGAGAAATTGCGGCACGTTTCGGTGATACGGGACTTCCCAAGGAGTCCATCAGCATCAAACTAGACGGTTACGCAGGACAATCGCTAGGTGCGTTCTTATCCCAGGGAATGCTGCTTGAGCTTACAGGAACAGCCAACGACTATGTAGGAAAAGGCATGAGTGGCGGTCATATCATCATTAAATCCCATGATTTAGAAAGTAACTTTAGCCTGGCGGGAAATACTTGCTTGTACGGCGCGACGGGTGGTAAATTGTTCGTAACGGGAAAAGTCGGTGAGCGTTTTGCCGTTCGGAACTCGGGTGCCCTGGCGGTCGTGGAAGGTACGGGCGACCATCCCTGCGAGTACATGACGGGGGGGACGGTTGTGATTTTGGGCGAGACAGGCTACAATTTTGGGGCAGGTATGACTGGCGGCGTAGCCTTTGTGTACGACAAAAAGCGCAAGTTCATGGATAAAATCAATCCCGAACTCATCAATACTCAGCGCATTGATACCGACGAAGGCGACGAGGGGCGGCATTATCTCAAAAATATCCTACGGAGTTACCTCCGTCGTACGGGAAGCCCTAAAGCGAAATTTATCCTTGACAACTTCCGTGAGGAACTTCGTCATTTTCAAATGGTGACTTCAAAAGATATGGACGCGCCGCTAAATCCGATGGAGGGAAATTAACTTATTCGTTTTTAAGCTACTTCATGGAGCGTAAGCGTAAGTTTATCGACTGATCTCAGGAAAAATAACCGTTTTATCTCCCGAAAGGCGATAATAATGATAATCTTCGCCTTTTTGGACGGCTAGAATGTGCAAAAATGGTACACCAATATCACGAAGCGATAAGTCTAGTACCGCCTTCTCGGTCGTCTCTAGACTGAACTGTTCCAAAGTCTCTTTGACAGTTTCTTGCTGCATACTTTCCTGAAGCTCATCAACGACTCCTTCTCCATCTCGGTACTCCTCCGAAACCGTTTCGTAATCATAAATTCGGAAGGAAGGACGCATCATTTCTATTTTAACTTTGCGTGGACAGCGTGAAATAACACTTTTTACAAACGTGCGGTCGCCCCGAAAGTCTAGCGTTGCTCCCTCGCCGCTATTTTCAGGCTTCGAGACTTCCTCTAGAAACTCGCGCAAGCTGACCTGAGAAGAAAGCGAAAGATCACGCACCTCGGGATACGTGCCGATGTAACAGCAGTCACCAGCCTCTTTACACTCGGGTAAAACGGGCATCTCGAAAGTATCAAAGTCATTGATTTTTCCTTGGAAATAAATCTGTCGCCCCTCGGCAATAGGCTGTCCGCAGAGAAACTTGACTGCTTCCTGAACCTGCAAACCCGAAACCAGCGTTGAGGCAATTTGCGTAGTTGGGATCTTGCCCTCGGCAAACACCTGTTTTTTGAAGTCATCACAGGAGTAACGTTGGCGAGCCGCAATGCGCTGATCTGGACTTGTTCCGCAATAATAGCAGGGTACTTTATCGGGATGGTAAAAGTTCACGCGCAGCCCAAGTTCAAAAATTCCTGAGTCGATCCAAGGCGTTCCTGCCATTTTACATTGCTTTCCAAGCGCGATTCGGGTTTCTACGTTATCCAGACAACCCAAAACCAAGTCCATTTCCTCAAACATCCCCGTTCCGAACTCCCAAACCACGTCGCCATGGAACCAGTCAATGCGAACATCCTTAGAAAGCGCGAGTTCTTTGGTACGCGCTGCGGCGACCTCCGCCTTGCGTTTCCCTTCGTCACCCCGTCGAAATAAAACCGTTCTGCTCAAATTTGACGTAGAAATTTCGTCAAAGTCAGCAATAAAAATATTTCCTACGCCCAGCAGCGCAAGATTTTTAAGGGTTTCGTTCCCAATCGCGCCCGCGCCCATGACCATCACCTTAGCATTTTGCAGCTTTTCCTGATCCCACCATTCGATGCGCTCTTGGCGATCAAAATAACTACTCTCAGGATCGGTAACTTGGGTGACGGTAAATTTTTTCATGGCAGCAAGATACAAAGAGATTTTTTGACAAGAAAGGCGTGCTGAGTCCACTTACTTTGAGTCGCATAAACACGTAATACTAAAAGTCGTCTGTGTCCTCACAGACGACCTTAAACCACCTTCAATAACCTAAATAATATCCTCATTTTCGGCTTTCATGCGCTCGGAATTTTCTGCGATGCGTAGTTTTTCGACAAAATCCAATAGGTCTCCATTCATGATCGCTTGGAGGTTGTAAACGGTATGGTTGATGCGGTGATCCGTCACCCGCCCCTGCGGGAAGTTATAGGTACGAATTTTTTCCGAACGGTCGCCACTGCGTACCATAGAGCGACGGGTGGCACTTACTTCCGCGTCTTTTTTCTCTTTTTCCATCTGATAAATCCTTGATCGGAGGACTGAAAGTGCTTTTTCGTAGTTTTTGAGCTGTGAACGCCCATCCTGACACTCGGCGATGATGCCTGTGGGAATGTGCGTCAAACGAATGGCAGATTCTGTTTTGTTGACGTGCTGCCCGCCCGCTCCCGAGGCGCGGAAGGTGTCTTTCTTCACATCGCCCATATTTAGGTCAATCTCCACGTCTTCGGTTTCGGGAAGCACAGCCACGGTAGCTGCCGAGGTATGCACGCGCCCTTGGCTTTCGGTGGCAGGTACGCGCTGTACTCGGTGTACCCCCGACTCAAACTTTAAGTGCCCGAAAACCTCCTCGCCCTCGACGGTCATCGAAATCTCTTTAAATCCGCCCGCCGTTCCTTCGTTTAGGTTCAGTACTTCTACGCGCCAGCCCTGCTGCTCAAAAAACTGCCGATACATTCGGTACAGATCCCCGGCAAACAATGCTGCTTCGTCGCCGCCCGTTCCGCTTCGGATTTCAAAGATGGCGTTTTTGTTATCATCGGGGTCTTTGGGAATGAGCATTTGCTTGAGCTCCTCTTCTAGTGGCTTGACTTGGGGTTCTAGCTCATCGAGTTCTTCTCGGGCTAGCTCTTTGAAGTCAGGGTCGGCTTCTTCTTTAAGAATTTTTTTCGCGCCTTCGATATTTGCCATCAATTCCTGATACGCATTGTCTTTATCTACAATTTTTTTGAGGTCTTTGTACTCCTTACTGAACTTAGCGTACTGCTTTTGGTCGGATACAATCTCGGGCTGAACGATTAGGTCGCTCACTTCGAGATAACGTTTTTGAATGGCATCGAGCTTGTCGCGCATGGTGGTTGTTTACTTTTTTGTAAAGACAAAAATACGATTTTTATCTAGCGATTAAAACGAACTAAGACAAGGGTGTAATCGTCGTCGATGTTATTGCTGCTGAACTTCTCGACGTTGGCAATGAGTCGCTTGCTGATGGTTTCGAGTGGCATGTCGTGGTGATGGTCAATGAAGTCGCGAAGCCGATCAAAGCCGTATTGTGTGTTGTTTTCGAGGTTCCGCGCCTCAATGATGCCGTCGGTATAAAGTACCAGTAAATCACCGTATTGATACTCCAGCACGGTTACTTTGATATGCTGCGCGTATTTTTTATTTCGTAAAATGCCTAGCCCCAGCCCTTTATCTTGGATAAATTGTCCTTTGTTTTTTTCTTGGGAGTGGTATAGCGTTGGACAATGCCCTGCGCGTGCGGTGTAGATTTTATTTTGACTGGTATCAATAATAAAATACGATGCCGTAACGAAAGAATTACGCTCCAAACAGCCACTCAGTGCGTCGTTGGTATATTCAAAAAATAAGTCTGGGCTTAAATCTAGGCGTACCAAACTATGAAAAACGCCTTTCATCTGCGCCATATTGAAGGCTGCCGAAGTGCCGTGTCCCGACACATCGGCGATAATTAGCGCGTATTTATCTTCGGCGATCTTAAAATAGTCGTAGTAATCTCCGCCCACTTTGTCTGCCGAGTGCGTACTGACGAGCATCTCAAAGGCTTCGTTGGAGGGGAGTTTGTTGGGGAGTAGAGCCTCCTGTACGCGGTGCGCAATGTTCAGCTCCTCCTGATACCGTTGTGTTGCCATGGCATCGGTGACCAGTCTAAAGTTATAAATTGCCAAACTCGCCTGCGTGACAAAGGTGTTCAGGGAGTTGATTATGACGTTATCAAAGGATTTGTCGATCTCTTTGAGCAAGACTAATTTGCCAAGAACGGTTCGGTTAGCCACGAGCGGCAGGGCAATCAGGCAGCGAAAGTTATTGTTGGGCCAGGCTTCTGGCAGTTGGTTTTCGTGCAGACGTAGTGGTTTATGCCCTTGCTTGGTGTGGTTTTCGAGGATTTGTTGTAGTCTTTTTCCTTCGGAGTGCGTGAGGTTTTTGATTGTAAAGTCATGCTTATCGTTATAGACTTCCAGCCAGGCGGCATCCGCGCGCACCGTCTGAACGGCACTGTCAAGGAGTACTTGGTACACCCGTTGTTCGTTGCTACCACTCAAAATAGACTCGCTCACCTGATGAAAGCCTGCTAGTTCGCTAATTTTTTTCTCAAAAACCGATGAGGTGGGCAGATGGAACAGCATTACGAGCAAAGAAACCACCGCATACAGTGCCGTAAAAATAAACAGAGAGGCAAAAAAGACGCTGTTGGTCACATAAACGAGCAGTTCTTCTTGATCGGAGTACCGGAACATCTGACTCACGAAATAGAATTGCACGAATAAAATAATGACTAGCATTCCCATCCCCATGAGCTTTTGCCGCATATTGAGATAAGGAATCCAGCGCAGATTAGCGGTCGGGAAGAAGGAAAGAAAAACAAATACGCACGTTACGCCAAAATATACAATTCGGTCTAGGCTAAAGCGGAAGAGGTGCTGCACGAGCAGCAAAAACAAGCCATATTCAAAGATTCGCCAGACAATACCCGCCACCTTGGTACGCTGATACAAGACCATAATTTTCCACTTACGGAAAGCGGTCAGCAGAAAAATTGTCATCAGGGCAAAGTCGATGTGATGAAAAAGGCTCACCAGTAAAATATCGCCTGCAAAATAATCACTGATGCTGAGCAGACGAATAAAAACACCCAAACTCAACGAAGCCAATACGCAGACCAAGCCCAAAGCCGTTGTTTTCCAGAGTAGTCCGTAAAATTCCTCGCTTTCGTCTTTTTCGTGATCCAGTCCGCGCAAGTAGAGATAAGAAAAAATCAGAAATAAGTTGAGGCTGATCCCTTTTGCAAAGATAGGGATGTCGTATTGGTGCATTCCTTTCCGGAAGGAAATCTCAGCAATATCCGCCCCTGTGAGTACCGCCCAGCTCAGGAAGCCTCCTAAAAATAATGCTATGTCCCATTTTTCTTGCCTTTGCACCAACTTTTTAGCTTTCGTATCCGAAAAGTAGCAAAAAATCAGACGATTACCACAGGGTGGTCTTTTACGAAATGCTAAAATGAGTACTTAAATAGTGCCTTTTTGATGTAAAAGCTACTGGTAGGGTTTTGAACCACTACCAGAGCCAATGCAGGTTAATACCCCAATACCCGTAACATCGACTTAAAGCTCTGCTCTTTAGCGAATAATTTTGTGGTGTAGTCGCCTTCAGGGGTGCGACCGATGATCACGTGCTTAGGGGCAGGAGTTAAACAGTGCTGGATCCCGCCGTAGCCGCCAATGGACTCTTGGTAGGCACCAATATGAAAAAAACCAATATACAAAGGCTCATGCGCACTGTATCGAGGTAGATAAATAGCGTTTCGATGGGCTTCAGAGTTGTAGTAATCGTCGCTATCGCAGGTAAGCCCTCCTAAGAGCACACGTTCGTACATTCTGTCCCAATGGTTTATGGCTAGCAACGTAAAACGTTTATTGATGGCCCAGCTATCGGGCAGTGTGGTCATGAAGGAGCTATCAATCATGTACCAGCGTTCGCGGTCGTTTTGCTTTTTCTGCTCGACTACCGAGTAGATCATCGCCCCACTTTCTCCAACCGTAAACGAACCAAATTCCGTAAAAATATCGGGTTCTTTGACCTCATGTGCGTTACACATCGACTTAATCTGTGCAATGATTTCCTCTAGCATATACTCGTAATCAAACTCAAAAGTCAGTGAGTTTTTGATCGGCATTCCCCCTCCAATGTTTAGGGCAGTGAGGTTGGGCGCGACCTTAGCTAGTTCTCGATATACACCGACCGATTTGGCTAGCTCACTCCAGTAGTATGCCGTGTCGCTGATGCCTGTATTGATAAAAAAGTGGAGCATCGTGAGCGTGAACTGCTTGTTGTTCTTTATTTGTGCTTCATAGAACGGTACAATATCCTTGTAGCCAATGCCCAGACGGGAGGTATAGAACTCAAATTTTGGGTCTTCTTCGGAGGCGATCCGGATGCCAATTTTACAGGGACGGTCTAGGACGGCTTCTAGCTGTTCGAGTTCCCCAGTGCTATCAAGCACCACTACGACGTTCTCGAAGCCGTTCCGTACCAAACGCGCAATGTTTTCTATGTACTGAGGGCGTTTGTAGCCGTTACAAACGACGTAGCGATCCTTTTTGAGTAAGCCATTTTCGTGAAGCTGTTCGATGATGTTTATATCAAAAGCCGAAGAGGTCTCGATATGAATATCGTTTTTAAGTGCTTCCTCCAAGACAAAAGAAAAGTGAGAACTCTTCGTACAATAACAGTAATTATATTCTCCCTCATAATCAACCTTAGCCATGGCAACGTTGATAAGCCGTTTGGCTCGTTGAATCTGGGAGGATATTTTGGGAAGGTAAGTTAGCCTCAGGGGAGTGCCATACTGTTTGATGATTTCCATTAAAGGGATATTATGGAAATATAGCGCGTTATCATCTACGGCAAACTCATCTTTTGGGAACTCAAAGGTTTGTTCGATCAGGTCAATATATTTGTTTTTCAAGGGAAGATTTTTCTATTTGGGGGTGAAAATACGAAAATCAGGATTTCATTTTTTAGTTGAAGCCTATGTTTTTTTCTGTAAATAATACCTGGACACTTTTTCTGGATAGAGATGGAGTGTTGAACCGTAAGCTTGAAAATGATTATGTCAAACGTCCCGAGGAACTGGAAGTACTTCCTGACGTGCCTGAGGCCTTGTCGGTTTTGGGTGAGCTGTTTGGAAAAGTAATTGTTGTAACCAATCAGCAGGGCATCGGAAAAAAGCTGATGTCGGAGGATGATCTTAGCCGTGTGCACAACAGTTTGCTCGAAGAGTTAGGTCAGGCCAGTGATGCCATAGATGAAATTTATTTTTGTCCTGCCCTTGCCACTGAAAATGCAGCCTGCCGTAAACCACAAATCGGTATGGCAAAGCAAGCGCAAGCTGATTTTCCTCAAATTGACTTCTCGCGTTCTCTGATAGTCGGCGATAGCATTTCAGACATGGAGTTTGGGCGTAATGCGGGCATGATGACAGTTTTTATTTCTGAGGATAATCATCTTATCCGTGAGCATTTCGATAAAATTGACTTCTCGGTGCGTGACCTATTCTCGGTGACTTGTTTGCTGAGGAGAGGTGAGTAGGCTTATTTTGTTACGCTCCCGCAGGAACGCATAGCTTACAAATAAAACTTTCTGAGAATTTTAGATAACGCGTTGGAGCAAAAAGAATAGGAGACTTTGTTCCGAGGTTTTCGACCAAAGCTCGAATTTTTTTGGGACGTTCTAGCTTGGTCGGACTCATCGCCGTCTTACAAATCTTAATAATCCATACGGTTTCCATACAAGACTCCTTGCCGAGTAAACGAATGTGCCTCTGAATGCTATTCACGAGTTGGTTAAACAGGGTATCTTCCCGAAGTAAAACGTATTGCACAAGCAGTAAAGTCTTTACTTCTACCAGTGCATACGGATAACGCTTGATCGTAGGTGTATTTAGGATTTCATTGAGCCATGCTGTTGCTTTGCGGTATTGCCCCGCGAAGTGACAGGCTAAAACATGATAAACCGAGTAGTTGAGATGCTGCTCAAAGTTTTCCTTGTCATACTCTAAGTTTTCAAACAACGCCTCGGACTCCTCGGCAAGGCTTGCCTCTTTACCTAGGCGTAAAGCGCGTTCTATTTTGGTGTGTAAGAATTGCGTCGGGTAGGTAAACCAACTGTAATGACCGATAAAGTTAGCAATAGAGTCATTGACCTCATCATAAAATTCTTCCGACTTACGATACAAACGATGTCTTGTATAATATTCAAAGCGCAGGTAAGCAAAGACTAAGTTAATATGAAAGTACGTTTGATCTTTTGCGTAATTATTAAAGATTGTCGAAGACTTTGCCAGAATATTTTCTAGGGGTTCTTTTTCATGATCCGCGTCCGATGTTTGTTCCTCCTCAGGGGCGACAAAGAGGCGGTGAAATACGCCTACACAATTTTTATATACGTACAATCTGTGAGAGTTATTGAGCGCATAGATGTTTTGCATTTCTTGATACATCAGATCTAAGGCCAGGCGGTCACTCTCTTTTCCACTTAGGGTGTAAGTACCATAACTTTTAAAATAACTGCTCATCACGTCCTCGGCTTTATCTACGGCAAGCATGAAGGCAACGTGTTTGTTGTAGAGCTGAGAATACGTAAAATAATCTTCTGTATGCAGATGGAGCTTCTTGAGAATCTTATAAACTAGGGTAAGCTCATTGAAAAGGTCATAGTCGATGAGTTCCTTTTCAAGTTTTTTTAGCGTAGCTACTGCAATCGTCCACTTCTTGGTAAAAGCAATCTCCATGATGTTAGCCACTTTTTTGAGCAAGTCTGTCCGTGGGCTTTCCATCTGTTGGATCAGATGTTCTTCGATGCGTTGGTTGAGGCGTGATCTGAGCGTATAGTAAGCATTCGGCGTGACATCTAACTCCTTCATGATATGCTCATCGGAGACTTTGCGCTCTCGAAGAGACTTCAGTAGGTGTGCGGATTTCTCTGCGTTACGATCCTCAAGGGAATCATAAATATCACGGTAGTCTTGCAATGAAAGTCGTCTAACGATATTTGTGAGTTTTGCCATAATTGCAAGGGGAAGGAGGAGCGTGAGTAGTGGTGGAGGATATCGGATTCGAACCGACGACCTCTTGCATGCCATGCAAGCGCTCTAGCCAACTGAGCTAATCCCCCAAAAACCTCTAGCAAGAAACAAATCTTGACCGGTTAGCCAACAAACATAATAAAAATCCTGTATTTTCAACTCAAAATTTTATTCTTCATCTTCAAATTCGTCAGGCATCTGGAACATACTGCTAAAAAGGTCTTTGAATACCAAGCCTTGCGAAAGCACTTTTTTGCTCAACATAGAGTACTCGGCTAGTCCATGTAAGGCAAACTCCATCATCAATAACTGTAAATCACCCGAAGCGCGGGGATGCTTGTCATAGACCAAGTCCGACAGACCAGGGATAGACTGTAAGGCCGAGCGGTAGTCACCGTAAGCAGCATCATTCAGTAGGTCAATTTCTTTGCCCTTTCCAAACCAATCTGTAATGGTTTGATAGATATTTTTCTCTGACTTTTTCTCGCGCTCAGGGTCAGGAAAATAGGTCAGGAACTGCGTGCGGATAGCTTTCGAGATCAAACTCTCCGCGACCATGCCCGCTCCTTCCTGCTCGCCTTCATAAACAAGCTCAATCTTACCTGCAATAGCAGGAATGACACCACGAAAATCGCTAATTCGTATGGACGTTTCCTTTTCCCCATTGATAAGTAAGCGACGTTCGGCGGCACTAATGATGTTCTCGTAAGCCGAGATCGTCAAACGGGCCGAAACCCCACTTTTTTCATCGACATACTCACTCTGACGCGCCTCAAACGAAATCTGCTCGACCAAATCCTTGACAAGCTCAGGAACATGGATCGCTTTTTCTTGCGCTTTCTTGATTTTTGCTTCTTGTGCCGTGATGCGCTTCCCGATCTCGATGTTGTTGGGGTAGTGCGTGATAATCTGGCTCCCGATACGATCTTTGAGCGGCGTGACGATGCTTCCACGGTTGGTATAATCCTCAGGGTTTGCCGTGAAGACGAACTGAATATCCAAAGGCAAGCGCAACTGAAACCCACGAATCTGAATATCACCTTCCTGCAAAATGTTGAATAACGCTACCTGAATC
>CAZNAK010000020.1:0-13467 GCA_964570645.1 uncultured Cytophagales bacterium
ACTTCTAGTAAAGCAATTTCTACATCATAGATGGTTACAACGGGGTATTCTTCGTTGAGGTTTTGTAATAAAACTTCGGCGATCTGAGTTTCCCAGTGTTCTAACCTCACCTCGTCTTGACTTTCCTCACGAAGTAAGCGACGCTTTTCCTTAAAGAGCAGGTATGCATCTTCCTCAACCTGAAAGATTACCCCACCAATACTACGTTCTCGTACAGATTGTGGCATAAATTGAATTATAAAGGCAGGATAAGTATAAATTATGTTAGGGTAACTGTTAATATAGCTCTTTTTCTGAGCAAATGAAAACTTTTGGACTACTGTTTTTCCCGAAAATATTCCCAAACTTGTGCCAGCCCTTGCCGAAAGCCCACCTCGGGCTGCCAGCCCAGAACACGTTCAATAAGCGAAATATCTAGCTCGTTGGTTGGCACATCAAATTTACGCTTTGGCATATAGTTGGTCTCAATTTTCTGCTTTGTAACGCTTTTCATCTCCTCAAGGACAGTGTTAAGGCTTATTGCCTGTCCGCTTCCAAGGTTAAAAGTCTTCGCTTCTGTATGATTTTCCACAGCTAGGGCTACTGCTTTAACCAAGTCCTTGACGTATATGTAATCACGCGCCACCGAGCCGTCTCCCCATACCTCGATTGGCTCACCTTGTAAGACTTTATAGAGCCAAACCCCGATTACGCCTTGCCCTTTTAGTAGGTTTTGGCGTTCGCCGTACGCATTTGAAACCCTTAACGCCGCATAATCTAATCCATAAAGATGATAATAGAGTTGCAAGTACTTTTCAACGGTTAACTTAGAGAGTCCGTAAGCAGAAATAGGGTTGGTAGGATGAGTCTCGGGAATAGGCGTA
Source organism: uncultured Cytophagales bacterium (assembly GCA_964570645.1). Taxonomy (GTDB): domain Bacteria; phylum Bacteroidota; class Bacteroidia; order Cytophagales; family Bernardetiaceae; genus DAISIL01. The sequence goes on from CAZNAK010000020.1 coordinate 864, forward strand.
TGCATGGGTTTGCCGTAAACGGTTCCGCCCGAGGAGATAAAGACAAACTTTTGTAGCTTTTGATTGCGGGCTTCTTCCAACAAGCCTAGCGTTCCTATTACATTACTTTGTACATCGAAGGCAGGGTCAGCAGTCGCATTTTTGGGGACAGTACTCCATGCTAGATGTACGATAGCGTCCATATTTGACACTGCGCCTTGAAGTGTACGGCGGTCAGAGAGGTCACCCAGTACAAGCTCAGTATGCTTTTGGATAAACTGTAAATCCGTACCCAGATTTCCACTGTGTGCCATTACTCTCAGGCGATGCCCTCGTTTTAACAGTTCTTCTACGGTATGAGAACCAATAAAACCAGTACCACCCGTGACCAAAATATTCATAATCAGCTATTGTAATGGGAATAATTTCTGCTTTTAAGCTAAGACTCAATTAGCTATTTTTTGTTTCCAGAGACATCCAAAGCTACCCTCCACGTTACTCGACCAAAACGTAGTCTTCACGAATGATAAACCCACTGGAACCATACGTAATCGTCATCTGATCACCTGTAAATCGCGTAACTTCCCGGATATTTCCTAATGCATCACGGAAAGAGTTTAAATCGACTTGCCGCCAGGTCTCCCCGCCGAGTACGCGCCCACCGCAGGCCGGAGTTTGCGAAACGGTTATGGTGCCAAACTTTCGGAACGTCTTTCTTACCTCTGTTGTACAGCCATTTACAGGGTTGCCGTCAATGGTGTAATTGACCACGTCCCAGGTTTTATTATTGCGTCCCGCAAGCTTAGTTTGAAGCGATTCTTTGATGATGACGTTCATAAAGCTTCCAAACTTGAGCGTTCTGAGTACGTCTTCTCGTGTCCAATTATTTAGATTTTCTCGCGAAACGCTCACATAGACAGGTACGAGGTCAAAAAATAAGAGGCTATCGCTATTTTCTATTTCAAAGAAAACTTCTCCGTTTTGGTCTGTAAAGCCCTGAAAAACTGCATTTTGATCGTTATTAAAGTCCTCTTCCGAGGCGTAAACCTCTACCTCTGCCCCTCCAATGAGTACACCTTCCGCATCACTGACACGAAAGCCAATCCGTCGCTGCGGGGTTTTTTCTTCCGTACAACCCCAAAATGAAAATATGGTTATTGTAAGCGTCAGTAGGGTTAAAAACTGTCTCATGTTGCTACCAGTGAATTGTTTAATAATTCCAAAGATAGGGCTTTTCGGTAATACTCAAGGCTGCGGGCTTTCTTCAGGGCGTTGATATGCTTTGCCCCATGACAATCCGTTCCTAAAAATCGGATAGCCTTCTCGTTAATTAGCATCTCGGTAATTTTTTTTGAGGGTTTCGAGTAGTAGCCTGTCAGTGAGTTTATGTTTACTTGAAGCAGCACGCCGCGCTCCAGAACCTCTAAAATTTCTTTTGGACGATCAAACCAGTACACGTAGCGTTCAGGATGTGCCAAGACGGGCGTGTAACCATTTGCCTGTAACTCAAAGATGACCGTATTTAATTGTGGAAAAGGGTTCATGTAGGAAGTTTCAAAAAGCACATAACGTTTTTCGCCAAAACAGAGTAAATCTTCATTGTTTTTTAGACGTTCCATAAACGACTCGTCCAGATAATATTCAGCGGCCATTTCTAAGTCTATGGAAAGCCCTGCTTTGGTTGCTTCTTGACGCAGAAAATCTAGTTTTTCTTGAATTCCTTCGGGCGTATTACGATAGAAGTCCCCCATGATATGCGGAGTCATCACCAGTTTTTTATAGCCCATATTGATAAGTTCGCCTAGCAGTTCAAGAGACTCTTGTAGGCTTTGAGCACCGTCGTCGAGTTCGGGAAGTACATGGGAGTGCATATCCACCCGTAAAGGTTCAAGTTCTTCGAGCGGAGCAATACGCTCTTTGCGTTTTCGGAATAATGAGATCATTTTTTCTTAAATATTTTTTTCCACCAATCCTCGCTGCGTTGATCTTCGGCGTAGTAACCATAACCATAACCACCGTAGCTATAACCACCGTAGCCATAAGAGCTTTTACCCGAAGCACCGTTGAGGATCAATGAAAGTTTCTTAATCCCCTTTTGTTCGTATAGGAAATTTATTTCGCCAGAATACTCGCGCTTTGACTTGCCTAAACGAACGACGTAAAGAGGAATATCGGCACGCCGCATGACTAGTTCTCCATCTGTTACTAGGCCTACTGGCGGGGTATCCAGTATGACAACATCGTAACGCTGTTGAAGATCGTTTAATAATTTATCAAACTGCGAGCCTATAATCAACTCTGATGGATTTGGAGGTACAGCACCCGCAGCAATAAAATCCATGTTTTCCGCCCCCGTAGGACAGATACAGTCCTCCAATGAACTCCGCCCTGTTAGTAAGGTACTCATTCCTGGAGAAGGCTCCTGATTGAAGGCACGATGAACCTTGGGTTTTCGCATATCCAGGTCTAGTAATATAACGCTTAGGTTAGATTGGGCAATAATCCCACCGAGGTTTAAGGCAACAAACGTTTTACCCTCACCACTAATCGTTGAAGTAACGGAGATAATACGTTTGGTTCGGCTGTTTAAGCTAATAAAGTCAAGATTTGTGCGAATAGACCGAAAGGCTTCACTGATAGAAGACTTGGCTTTCTCGTTGACTACCAACTGAGATACATCCATCGCTCTTTCTCGATAAATGGGTACGACACCCAGAATGGGAGCTTTTGTCAGACGCTCCATCTCTGCTACGTTCGTGATTTTATTTTGGAGTAGGTAACGTATGATTACCCAAACTACCGTCAGAAACACACTAAAAACAAAAGCATAAAGGTAAATTTGTGCGGGTATCGGATAAATGGGTATCTCAGGTAAAGATGCCCGTGAAAGTACCTTAAAATCAGGGACTGTCCCTGCTTCTGCCATGTCATTATCGACAAACTTTTCTGATGTTAGGCTAGCGAGCTTAGCATAGCGATCTAGGTAACGTTGTAAACGTCTAAGCTCGAAATCAGGCGCATTAGACTCGGCAGGAATACGTCCCCGCGCACGATTGATTTCTCTGATTTTAAGAAAAACAAGATTTTCAAGCGTATTAATCCCCATTTGAGTGATCTGACTGGCGGCCAGTTGTGCCTCAACAAACCTGCGATATCGCTCCTGATAAGCCACCGTATTTTCCGTGTAAATACGCTTGAGTTCTTTGAGTGACCCCTGACGCTCCTGAAGTGTCGTTAAGCTTTCGGTCAGGGCGGCATTCTCTAGTGCCTGCGCCAATGAAACAACTAGGGCAAAGTTGATAGAATCTTTTTCTAGTTCGCGCCCTACCTGCTGGGCCACCCGAAGCTTAGTCTGTAAAGCTACTTTTTCTTCGGAAAGTTGCTCCAGCTCATCCATGATCTGCTTGATGATCGTTTCACGGTTCGTGATTTCAAAGATGCCGTTTTCACGACGATAACGACTAATTCTCTTTTCGTAGGCTTCTAGGCTATCCGAGTGGGCAATAAGTTGCTCTTGCAAAAAATCTCGTGTTTGTGTGTACGTTCTCCGCTTATTTTTTAAAGTCTCTTCCAAATAGACTTCATTAACTACATCCACAATCCTAGCCGCCTTGTACTTGTTAGCATGGGTAAATACGGTTCTGATAGTCTGGGCATTAGGATTTATTACTGAGGCAATAAAGCGCGATTGAAAGTACTCTAGCACGGTTCTTTCGCTGTGTAAAATGAAAAAGTAATCGCTTCCGGCATCAAATCGTTCCGCTTGTTCGGTATCGCGTAGAAGGCGAAAGCTCCCACCCGTTGGTAGGGTGAGGGGAGCATTTACCTGCCCGACCGCCTGATATTGTTCGTCGCCAAGGTAATAGGTGATCTCGAAGGTTTCGTTATCTAGCGAAAATTTCGCATCAATTTTTTGGTCACGAACTCCCTCACTGATATTCTGAATATTGGTAACGGTAAAGGGAGTCAGTGGAAATTTTTCATCATCCGTGATATTCCCTTTCTGGTAATAACTAATGTGTAAGTTCAATGAGTCAATGACTTTTTCGGCGATATTGCGCGATCCAATAAAGGCGATCTCACCACTTAGGTAGTTTTTGATGTCATTATCGCTCCGAAAAATCCCTAGTTGGAGGTCTTGCGCATTTCCCTTAAACTCTAGTTTGATCGTTGAAGAAGATTCATAGATTGGTTTGGTGTATCTCACGTAAAAAAATGCGCCCGCATTCACCAGTATTAGAATGGCTAAGGCGACCCAAATACTCTCACGAATCGTAATCCGTACTTTTTCCAGATCAAGGGTAAGCCCTCCCGTCACTCCACCAAGCCCGGTAGTGTCGTTTATAAAGTTATTTTCAGAAGAAGACGGGCTCGTCATGAACGTTTAATTACTTCGGTCAATGAGTAAAATAGTAGTCAAGGTCAAGGTCAGCGCAGTTGAAATGGATCCCAGAAATGCTCCAAAGTCAGTCAGGAACTCACGCGCAATGCGTCGGCGCGGCTCAATGTACACCACATCGTTGGGGCGCATGATAAGTTCGGCTTCTCCGATACCCGCCCAAGTCGTTAGATCGACTCGTTTGATAACTGGGTCTCCTGTGTGCGCGTTACGAACAATGCTTATCCGATTTGCATTGGCATCCATGGTAATATCGCCCGCCTGCGCTAAGATTTCAAAAAGCGTTGTATTTTCATTAGACAAAGGAATAATATGACTCCCCAATGCCCCCAGCACAATCACTCGCTTGTTAACAAACCGCGTCACAACCAGCGGATCAACATAAAAAGAGTCATACTTGGTTGCTAGTAAAGAATCCACCTGATAGAGCATAAGCCCCTCCACCTGCGTTGCTCCGACCTGCGGAAAGACAACTTTTCCACCTTCATCTACGATATACTGCTGCCTTCGTTGTCCTAAAAGCTGAGAGGGGCTATTCAAAAACTGTATATTTTGAAGGTTCCCTCCGCCTTGTCCCTGCCCTTGCTGATCGGGGAGCGCACCAGGCTGTGGCTCATAGGGGTACTGTTTATCTGGGTCAATGAGTCGTTCGCCTCCGTTGGTGTAAACTTCGATGGTCAAAAAGTCAAACTTTCGTATGCGGTAATTCTCTTCTGCTTGCGCTACATACTGCTGAAAACGAGGGTCTTTGAAGTCCTCGGGCGTACGGAAAAGTTGATTCAGGCGATATGCTCCACATGAAGAGAGTAAACATGAAACAAGCAAGAATACAAGTACGCGAAGGTGCATGATTTATTTTTTGGACGAAAGATGTCAAAAGTCCGTATTTCCCGTCAAAAAAACAATTCTTGTGCCGTTCTGTACGTGTTTGCATGGGCTTCCACGATGTCAGCAATGCGCGGAGAATATCCGCCTCCCATACTCACAGCAACCGGAAAGCCATGTTTCTTACACCATAAAAATACATTTCGATCGCGCTGCCGACATCCCTGAATACTCAAGCCTAGCCGTCCCAGTTTATCCGACTCCAGCACATCAACACCCGACTGAAAGAAAACAAACTCAGGGCGCGCCAAGTCAGGTAGCACATCTAAAACTGCATCGAGTTGCTTTAAATAAGTCCTGTCATCGGTGTGATCGGGCAGTCCGATGTCCCAATCAGATTTCTCTTTAGGAATGGGATAATTTCGCTCACCGTGCATACTAAAAGTATAAACATCAGGCTCGTTTTCAAAGAGTTTTGCCGTACCGTTACCCTGATGTACGTCCAAATCTAAGACCAATATGCGACGGATGCCCTGGTGCTTACGAAGGTAGTTTGCCGCAACTGCTATGTCATTCAGAAGGCAAAAACCCTCTCCTCGATCAGCGTAAGCATGATGCGTACCGCCTGCGATGTTCATGGCTACCCCATACTCAAGTGCAAAAAGTGCCGATCTGACACTTCCCTCCAAAATAGTAATCTCGCGCTCAATCAGGTCACTGGTCAGCGGAAAACCCGTACGACGCTCCTCTACCTTATTAAGGCTCAGTTGTTTTAGCTTTTGCCAATAGCCCGCATCGTGAGTCTCAAGAATCAACTCCTCGGAGAGCGGCTCAGGACGAAAGAAATTCTCGGCTTTTACCGTCCCTTCGTAGCGCAGTTGTTCAGGAAGAAGCCTGTATTTGGCCATGGGAAAGCGGTGCTTTTGGGGGAGCGGCAGGACATAATTGGGAGCAAAGGCAATTTTAAGCATATTCTAAAAACTAGCATAACAAAAATGGGTTTTAATAATTTACGTTTGGCAAGACAGAAAAAATTCGTAGCTTGCTATGGCAAAAAATCAACTTTAGTCCTTTAATATTATGGCAAGTCCACTTCCACTCGTTATGTTAGTTGACGACAACGAAACCGATAACTTTATTAGTAAGCGGATCATTGAACTGTCCAAGTTTGCCAACAAAGTAGAAGTTTGTGATTCAGGAAAAAGTGCGCTTTCGTATTTACAGAGTCATGCAGGACAGCCTGATGCCTTACCTGATTTAATTTTCTTGGACATCAATATGCCTGTTGTCGATGGGTTTATTTTTATGTACGAGTTTGAAATGTTACCCGATACGATCAAGCAAAAATGTAGAGTAGCGGTGCTATCAAGCTCGGATAACCAACGCGACATTAATCGGATAGTCGGTAATGATTACGTGATCAAGTTCGTTCAGAAGCCACTTACTCAACTTGTGCTCAAGGAATTACACTCTTTTTTTTAGGCTTATTTAGATATTTTATCCAGCAAGGACTTAGCTCGCACAAGTAGATGAGCCTAAACCTTCCCATCCAGTAAGGAAAAGGAATACGCGCTTCAGTTGGACTTTATTCAAACAAAACGCTATCTTTGCCATTCTTTTGCTTAGAACAAATCCATTTTCATTGCATGGAAACCCCTGTATCCAAAAAGTTATCGGCCCTACAAAAGCTCCAATCTATTGATTCTGAGCTTGATGAGATCAAAAAAGTACGCGGAAGTTTGCCCGAAGAAGTCCAAGATTTGGAAGACGATATCTCGGCTTACGAAACCCGCATCGAAAAGATCAATAACGATATCAAAGAACTCAAAGAAGAAATCAAGCGAAATACGCGAGATATCAAGGATCACGAGTCCGCGATCAAGAAGTACGAAGACCAGAAGATGGATGTTCGTAACAATAGAGAGTTTGAGGCCATCACCCGTGAGTTAGAAAACAAAGACCTTGATATTCAGCTGGCCAAAAAGCACATCAAAGAAAAAGATAATCGCATTGAGGCAAAGAAAGCATTGATCGAAGAGGTAAAAGAAAAACTCAAAGCACGGCAAGCCGATCTTGAGGCGAAAAAAGGCGAGCTTGACAGTATTATTGAGGAAAGTAAAGAAAAAGAACAAAAGCTTCGTAAAGATCGTGAAAAGCAGGTCAAAAGTGTCGATCAGCACCTGTATCGTGGCTACAAGCGTTTGCGCGAAAATTCACGTAATGGTCTGGCTGTCGTAATGGTAGAGCGTCACGCCTGCGGAGGCTGCTTTAACTTAGTTCCGCCACAGCGTCAGGTCGAAATTAAAGAGCGCAAAAAGATCGTTATCTGTGAGCATTGCGGGCGTATCCTTGCCGATGTCATTGAAGTTATAGAGCCTGAAAAGAAACGCAAGACAACACGTCGGCGCAAGAAGAAGAAAAAAGAGGAAGCAAAGTAACCGCTTATTTACCACGAAAAATTATTGCTTCATTAGAAAACCCCGTCTTTTCAAAAAAAGACGGGGTTTTTGTATGCTGTACCAAAACTGGCTTTTATATCGTTTGAGAAACGTCAAAGTTTTCAAGATAATCGGCTACTCGGCGTGCAAAACTTCCCCCGAGTGCCCCATCCACAATACGATGATCGTAAGAATGGGAAAGGAACATCATGTGACGGATCGCAATAACATCCTGCCCATCTTCTAAGGTAATAACCGCAGGTTTTTTTACGATAGTCCCTGTGGCTAAGATTCCAACCTGTGGCTGCATAATGATCGGTGTTCCCTGTACGTTACCAAAAGATCCTATGTTAGAGAGCGTGTACGTCCCCCCTGAGAGGTCATCGGCTTTAAGGTTATTATTTCGAGCCTTCTCGACAAGCTCGCTGGTTCGGTGCGCAATCCCCGAAAGGTTAAGTTGGTCTGTACGATGAATCACGGGGACGATCAGGTTTCCGCTAGGTAGGGCTACGGCAATTCCTACATTGATGTCTTTCTTGTAAACGATATTATCACCATCTACCGATGCGTTTACGCCCGGGAAGTCGCGTAATGCCTTGGCTGCCGCTTCGACAAAAATTGGAGTAAACGTCAGGTTTTGCCCTGTACGCTCTTTGAATTTTTTCTTCTGTGCCTTACGCCAGTTGACCACGTTGGTTACATCTGCCTCTACAAAAGAAGTAACATGAGGAGCCGTATGTACAGAATCCACCATCCGCTGCGCAATCATTTTACGCATTCGATCCATGGCAACTACCTCTACGTTTCCACTCACCGAGCCTGCTGCTGGTCTCACCCTTTCTATACCCTCGTTTGTCCCGTTAGTTGAGGGTTTGCTCATGGGCATTGGCTGAGGGACAGGGGGCTTTCGTGTTGTAGGTGCTTTCTCTATTGCGGAAGAAGGCTCAGAGGACGACTTTGGTGCCGGCTGATTTTTACGCTTTTCGATATGGGCAAACATATCCTTTTTCGTTACACGTCCGTCTTTTCCAGTCCCAGACATGCCTTCCAATTCACTCATCATGATTCCCTCCTCACGCGCAATATTTAGCACTAAGGGCGAATAAAAGCGATTTCCTGTATTGCTCAAGCCATGTGGGATAGCCTCGGACTCTTGCGCACCCTTCTGATAATTTTCGGGAGCTGAGTCGGCTGTTTCCTTAGGAGCAGAAGGCTCTACTGCTTCCTCTGCCTCTGTGCTGATGATGGCAATCGGTTTCCCTACCTCAATCACGTCACCCTCTTCTGCCAATATTTCAACAAGTACACCAGCCTCTGTCGCGGGCACTTCTGTATCCACTTTATCGGTAGCCACCTCAAGCACGGACTCGTCCTGCTCGATTTCATCACCCACCTGCTTGAGCCATGTTAAAATTGTGCCTTCCATAACACTCTCGCCCATCTTCGGCATTACCATTTCCACCCTTGTCATATCTGTTCTTGATTGTTGCTTTTGGCAAAAATAAAGAATTTACTTTTTTTTGCCCGACTAATACTTAGTTAAAACCGCATATTTAAGATGTCCCAAATTGCTCACATCCAAACCAAACTCGCCACTTTCAAGGCGGAGCTGTACGAAGAATCTGCTCCTCAGGCAGTTAGTAATTTTTGTAACCTTGCACGTAATGGATTTTATAACGGGTTAATCGTCTTTAAAGTTATTCCTTATGTGCTTTTTCAGACGGGTTGCCCCCGGAATGATGGCACTGGTCGAGCTACTCATACGATTCCCTGTGAGCTAGATGGCGAAAAACAATATCACGACCAAGGGGTACTTTCCATGGCACACTGTGGACGCGATACGGCGAGTTCGCAATTTTTCGTCTGCATGAATCGGCGAAAAACAGAACATTTTGATGATAATCATACTTGTTTTGGGAAAATCGTCACGAACATCGAGTTGATTGATAACTTAGTTTATGGCGATGTGATTCAACGTATCAGTATTTCTTGACATGAACGCCAAAATCCCTAGCCTGCCCGCCTTTGTTTCGGGCTGTTTGCCCGAACATCAACAACTACCTAAGCCCGATAGCTCCTTCCCTTTACTCACTACTCTGGACTTACCCGAGGGGATGAGCTGGGCTAAACTCCATGACTTACGTAATCATCCAAACTTTACTTACGGTGTGGCTAACCTATCCGTCAATGGACAGACCTTTGAATGCGTTTTACACAAGCACTTTCCCTTATTAGCACCTGCTAAGGTGAGTTGGCGAGAGGAAAAGCCCATCGCGGTAGAGTTTACGGAGTGGACAAAAGAAAGTACTTTTCTTCAAAAGTCGTTCACACTACTAGAACCCCGTTGGCTGTTGTTAAAACCTGAACCTGACTTCCTGGAATGCAAAATACTACTCCGCGACCTTGACTTTTGGGAATTTGGGCAGTTTTCGTACTTCCGTCCAGAGAATGTAGGAGAGATCATTTTCAACAACTGGAATAAGAAAAGAGGTCGTTTTTGACGTGTCCGTCACGCTACTAAGCCCATGACATCGCGATACCACTCGTATGTCCGAAAAGATATTTTAAAAAAAGGGCTTCGTCGGGTGGATAAAGCTATTTTTCGTATCTTGCAGCGGATTAGGGATTCGTAAAAACGATTTTTTTAATCACATAGAGTGGAAAAAATGACAAACACAGCTTATACTAGCAGCACATCGTGCAGGCAAAGATCTTTTATCTTTTGACATTACATCCATGCCAAAACTCTTATTAGTTGATGACGACCCCAATAACTTAGAGCATATTTTCAATATCTTACAGACGAAAAATCCAGATTACGACTTGCTTAAAATTAGTAATCCCGAGACTGCACTCAAAAACATAGAACGCCAAGTACCAGACCTTGTAATCACGGACTGGAATATGCCACAAATGAGTGGCTTGCAACTCATACAGCAGATAAAAGCTAATGAGGCACTGAAAGACATTCCTTTCATTGTCATAACAGGGGGCATGATCGAGGCGGAACACCTTGAAACGGCTATGGAAGTCGGTGCAACGGACTACATCCGAAAGCCAATCAATGCAGTTGAGCTTAATGCACGTGTCAAAGTCGTTTTGCGTGCAGCCCATAAGTATGCTGAGGTCAAGCATGTCAATACGGTTAAAGACTGTCTTCTTTCTGTTCTTTCCCATGATCTGCGCTGCCCTATCAATACGCTCAAAGCCCTACTAGAAGCCCATAGTATGGAGTTAATATCCCCCGATGAGCTTAGTGACTACCTCAAGCGTATCCGTTTGGAAGTAGATCATACTTCTGATTTACTCGAAAACCTGTTGCGCTGGACAAAAGCACAATTCACGGATTCTAAAATTCAGGTAAACCCAAAAAGGCTAATCGTAGCAGAAGAAATTGGAGCAATGGCGACGGCTTTTGAGACCATGGCGACCGCGAAAAAAGTAAGACTTAACTTTGAAGTGGGCGAGCAAGAAGTACTTGCAGACCCTGAAGGTCTCAAACTCATCCTACGTAACCTGCTCACCAATGCGATTAAGTTCACACCCGCTCAGGGACAAGTCAGTCTGCGGGTAGCAACAGAGGAGGAGGAGGAGGTTCTTTTCAAAATACGGGATACGGGCATAGGAATGCCCCAAGAACAGCAAAACAAGCTCTTTGAAGGGTTAGTGGAAAGTCAGCGTGGGACAAACGGCGAAAAAGGAATCGGGCTTGGCTTGATGCTATCCTTCCAGTTTGCTCAAGCACAGGGAGGCAGTATCTCGATGGAATCCGCACCCAACAAAGGAAGTGAGTTTACGCTTCGTTTGCCAAGAGCAGAGGGTTAGCTTGCCTGAGATTTTTTTCGTAATTTTGATTTCTTGCACTTTTATACCAATCATTTACACTATGCACACAAAAAAAATACTCCTCCTCGTTTTTCTTAGCTTACTAAGCCTTGGCATTCAGGCCCAAAAGCTCGACATAGAACTTCTTGAAGGTATGCAAGCGCGGAGTATCGGTCCTGCGGGAATGAGCGGACGCGTCACAAGCATTGACACACCAACAGGAAACTCAAATATTATTTACATCGGGACAGCTTCGGGCGGGGTCTGGAAATCTGAGAATAGCGGCATCAACTGGGATCCCATTTTTGATGAGCAAAAGTTGCTTTCCATCGGAGCCGTGAGAGTCGCCCCAAGTAACCCTGACATCGTTTGGGCGGGTACAGGCGAGGGTAATCCACGGAACAGCCAAACGAGCGGAGCAGGAATTTACCGCAGTTTAGATGGCGGTAAAAACTGGACCCTAATGGGACTTGAAGATACCCGTACCATCCACCGCATTATCATCCACCCCAAAAACCCCGACGTGCTCTGGGTAGCCGCAACGGGGAACGCCTGGGCAGACTCCCCGGCACGAGGCGTATATAAAACCACTGACGGCGGAAAGTCTTGGAAGAAAATCCTTTATATCAATGAGCGTACAGGGGCAGCCGACTTGGTGATTGATCCCCAAAATCCAAATAAACTCTTTGCCGCGATGTGGGAATACCGCCGTTGGCCGTGGTTTTTTAAGTCGGGCGGAGAAGGCTCGGGTTTATACGTAACACACGATGGGGGTGAGACCTGGACAGAACGCACCGCCAAAGATGGCTTGCCAAAAGGCGAGCTTGGACGGATTGGACTTGCCATTGCACCTAGCGATCCCGACCGCGTGTACGCTTACGTGGAGTCAAAGAAAAATGCAATTTATCGCTCGGACGACGGTGGCGTAAAATGGCGCAAGATGTCCGACGGCGATAATATCGGGGGCAGACCATTTTATTACGCGGATATTTATGTACATCCGACCAACCCAAACACCATTTACAGCCTTTATTCACGCGTCTCGAAAAGCGAAGATGGTGGACGCAGCTTTCAAGAGTTTTTATCCTATTACCGCATTCATCCCGACCATCACGCTTGGTGGATTGACCCTCAGAAC
>CAZNAK010000021.1:0-13457 GCA_964570645.1 uncultured Cytophagales bacterium
GAGGGTGTTCCCCCACCCAAATACACGGACTCTAGGGCGATATGTCCCCCAAAAAAATCATGGCGCAGACGAATTTCCTCACAGATGGCATCAACCATCTCGGTGCGATAACGCAAGTTGGTACTAAAGTGAAAGTCACAATAATGACACGCTTGTTTGCAAAACGGAATATGAACGTAAAGACCAACCATCCATTTAAATTTTTAGGGTTCATTTGACTCAACTACAACAAAAAACCGTTTTATGTTCTAGCTTAGGTATAAATCGTTACAGGTGAAATAAGTTGGTTTTCTAGGATTTTGAACGCTTGCTTTATGCTTGATTTGGTCTTTGCGTACGACTTTTTTGTATCTTGCCTTAAATAAAAAAGTTTCCTTTTGAAGTTATTCCTGTTTCTTCACTTGCTTTTTCCATGGATATTATTGGCACAAAACGACGATAAGACCCCTGTCTATGCCCCTCGCGGTTATCCGTTCATCAATTACGATGCGAACGTTCTCTTTCAGCCTGATGCACTCAATCCCTTCTTTGAAAAATTAGCCAAGCTGGAGAGCGAAAAACGAGGAATGGTACACATTTTACATATTGGGGACTCACACTTACAGGCGGATTATTTTTCGGGGGAGGTACGGAAGCAGTTTCAGCAAGACCCACGGTTCGGAAACGCGGGACGAGGATTTATCTTTCCGTATTCTGTGGCGCGTACCAACAACCCTGAGGACTATCGGACACGTTACACGGGGGTCTGGGAGGGGTTTCGTTCGGTCAAACGCACCACCTGGAGCCAATGGGGACTAGCGGGCGTAACGGCGATAACCTATGACCCCCGTTCGACCATCACGATTCAACCCGTTGAGTTTAGGGGTTCGTATCCCAGCCCTATCAAGCGACTCAAAATTTTCTATCCTGTATTTGACGAGAAATCTTTTGTTCCTAAGCTGCTTACGGATCCCAAAAACATTGCGCGTAGCCAGATTCATGCTGACGGCTACATCTCTTACGAACTTCGGAAGCCTCTTTGGGAAGTCACGATGGGCTTACAGCGATTCTCACCCAGCGAGTCGCGTTTTTTGATGCAAGGACTTCAACTTGAAAACGGGCACTCGGGTATTATGTACAGCATGGCGGGCGCAAACGGAGCGGAAGTTTCTACTTATCTGCGTTGCGAAGATTTAGATAAGCACGTCAAAGCAATAAAACCCGATTTGGTGATTATCTCTTTGGGAACCAACGACGCGTATTTTTCTTCTTTTGATGACAAAACCTACAAGCATCAATACACAGTACTCATCCAGAAGATTAAAGCTGTTGTTCCTGAGGTGGTCTTTTTACTCACCACACCAGGCGACAACCTGCGCCGTCGTCGGTACACCAACAAAAATAATGTCGTTGCTAGCAGGCGAATACAGGAAATTGCTCAAGAGGAGGGGGTTGCTGTTTGGAATTTTTATGAGGTGATGGGCGGATTTAAATCAGTACAGCAGTGGTATCGGTACGGACTCTCGCAACGCGATAAACTGCACTTTACCTTTAGTGGCTATCAATTACAAGGGCAGCTACTTTTTGAAGCCCTTGACCGCTCCTACCGTTCCTATTGGGAGAATAGCTTTATTAAAAACCCATAGAAGTATGATTACACCCGAAGATCACCTTGCCACCCTTCCTAAAGACCGCCTCCAAGCCATGAAACAGCTTCGAGCAACTATTTTAGAAAACCTCCCTGAGGGCTTCGTCGAAACGATCAGCTACGGCATGATTGGATATGTTATCCCCCATGAGCTTTACCCTGCGGGCTACCACTGCGACCCCAAACAGCCGCTGCCGTTTATGAGTATCGCCTCATAAAAGAGCCACATCGCACTCTATCACATGGGCATTTACGTAAACGAAGAGCTTATGAACTGGTTTATCGAGGCCTATCCGAAGGATATGAAAACGAGGCTTAATATGGGTAAAAGCTGTATTCGTTTCACCAATCCAAAGAAAATCCCCCATGACCTTCTGGGGCAGCTCGTTCAAAAAATGACAGTAGAGGATTGGATTGGAATGTATGAGGCAAACGTGAAGCAATAAAACCAAAAAAAGGCTTCCAAGAAATATCAAAGAAGCCTTCAACAATCACCTTTTTTGGTTATTGATCAAATCCGAATACCAAAGCTACACGCATTTAGTTCAGGACCGCGATTGTTACGGAAGAGGTTGTTGAGGTCATAGTTGAAAAAGAGTGTTGGACTGAGGGCACCGTCACGCCCAAGGTCAATTTCTCCTTGCACACCATAGCGAAAGCTGGTTAGATGAAAGTCATTGTGGGCTTTTTGCTTTGTGCGGTCACCATCCTCGTCAATGACAATTTTATCATGGCTTCCCAACCGAATGCCTGCGTATCCACCCAGGACAAACGAAAACCAATTTTTCTTGTGATTACCAAACTGAATCGCTAACGGTAAATTGAGGTACGAAGCAACCAGCTTTGTCTTGCGGTAGTTTACGTCGGCGGGCACAAAAAGGATTTTGTTAGCACCTTTGACTGCACGTACGTCGTTCTCGAACATAAAGTTATACCAAGATACGCTCAAACCTGTTTTGAGGTACACAGGGTACTTGCTTTCTTCTTTTGCCAACCGGAAGTTTGAGATAAGGTTAAGAGCTACGTAGCGCGACCCCCACAAACGAAGGTCGTAGGCGGTACCGTCAGGAGTCTGTCCATCACTATTGAAGTAAGTATTTAAGCCTAAGTCAAGCTCAAACTCAATGGTCTCTACCTTGTCGTCCTCATCGGAGTCATTACCGATACCGAGGTTCATAGAAATTTTTACCCCGTCGCCGTCATAGTTACTGACATCCTCAAAGTTAACGACCACAGGCTCACCGTCTTCACTTTTAACCGTGATGGTGGAGTCGCTTGGAATGCTTCCTTTTTTGTAGAGGTAACGTTCAATATCCCGAATGAGACGATTAAGGTCTAGCTTTTTAAGGTCGTCTAGGTCGTCTTGACTTTCTACGAGCATGGTGAGTTTACTTTTCTGACCAAAAGAAACGGTTACAGTATCGGCTTGTGCGTACGTAAGGTGTCCAAAAAGAACAAACAGGATCGAAATTACGAGTGTCTTTTTCATGAATTACTTATTTTTTGGTGATTGAATGATTTCATTGACTCTGATCCCTTCTTTTTTGAGTTTCCAAAGCCGTTTGAGTAGATTATTTTTTTGGGGTTTTTGTTCTTGTGCCTGCTCTTCCTCCCGGCTGCCCGCAGAACTACCCCGCGAGATGACGAGGCGTATTTGATTTACAATGTCGGGTTCAGACTCCGTTACTGCTGGTTCTACTACTCTGGGAATCGAGTCAAGTAGTTGCGGGGAAGGCAGTGTAGTAACAAGGTTGCTATCAGGATGAATCACAGCTTGTTTTACCGTTTGTCTTTTGGTAGCCGTAACCTGCTTTTTGGCTGGTGTTGTCTGTTTTTCAGGCGTTTGAGGAGCCACGTTAGAGGTTCTTTTGGTCGCATTTTCATCTATTACCTTTACTGCGTTAGGTGCATTTACTTTTTTGGTAAGGGTATCTGGCACTACTTTGAGCTTTGGGCTGGTTGTTTTTTCCGTCAAAAGAATATTTCTCTCCGAAGCGGGCTGAGCTTTGATCCTACTTTCAGGCTCAGTAATAAACCAGTAAACTCCTGTGCTACCCACCAAAGCGACGAGCAGCAAAGGGAGCAGCCAAAATAGGAAAGGACGACGCTTTTTTTGCCCCGTACGTACCCTTGACCAAGCGTCCGTAGCGGGTGCTATTGTATGCTCGCGGAGTCCCCTCCGAAAGCGTCGGTCGAGTTCTTGGTCGTGATGTCCGTTTTTAGTATTCATTTTTTTCGAGTTTAGCGAGTTGGGTTTTTAGTAAGGTTCGGGCGCGGTTAAGCTGTGATTTTGAGGTACCTACACTAATTTCCAGACGTTCGGCAATTTCTTTATGACTGAATCCCTCGATAGCGTAAAGGTTAAAAACCGTTCGGTACCCTTCAGGAAGTTGATGCACCAAATTATGAAGTACTTCGGCTTCCAGGCGTCCACTTGGTTTGACGTACATTCCTGCACTTTCCACTGCTTCAATTTCTTCAAAGCGATGCTTACGGTGCTTGCGAAGGTAGCCCAAGGACTCATTCACAACGATCCGTCGTATCCAGCCCTCAAAGCTGCCTTCGTGTTTGTAGGTGCTTAGTTTGTCAAAAACTTGTGTAAAAGCCATTACCAGTACATCATCTGCCTCAAAGCGATTTCCCGTGTAGCGCAGGCATACGCTAAGCATTTTGGGGCTATATCGCTCAAACAGCACCTGCTGAGCCGAGGCTTTGCCCTTAATTGCTTTCTTTATGAGTCTTTTTTCGTCCATGCGGCCTTGTTCACATTCATAGGGTAGATGCAACTCAAGAGCAAGAGGTTGCGTGCGACATAAAAAAAATCGCTTTTTCTTTAGATAAAGCAAAAAGACCTTGCAACGATGCGTAGCTGCTGCCTACCTAATGGAATGACAAAATTTACTATGAAAAGTAAAGTCCCAGAAAATCTTTGTAATTTTACAAGCCTTTTAGCCGTGACAGCTAAGTCAAACAAATCGTAGTAGAAGCAGCTATGCTCATGAAAAATATCCGTAACTTCTGTATTATCGCCCACATAGACCACGGCAAAAGTACGCTTGCCGACCGCCTACTCGACTTGACGGCAACCGTCACGGATCGTGAAAAGCAGGACCAGCTTCTCGACGATATGGACTTAGAGCGCGAACGTGGCATCACGATAAAGAGTCACGCAATACAGATGAAATACCACTTTGAGGGGGAAGACTACATTCTTAACCTCATTGACACGCCGGGGCACGTTGACTTTTCCTACGAGGTTTCCCGTTCTATTGCTGCCTGTGAGGGAGCTTTGTTGATCGTTGATGCCGCCCAAGGCATCGAGGCACAGACAATCTCGAACCTCTACCTTGCCCTTGAACACGATCTGGAAATCATTCCGATACTCAATAAAATTGACCTACCGAGCGCAGACCCCGAATATGTTGGTGATCAGGTAATGGATTTGATTGGCTGCGAAAAAGAAGATTTAATTCATGCAAGTGGCAAGACAGGCTTGGGCGTAGATGAAATTTTGCGTGCCATTGTCCACCGCATTCCCGCGCCCAAAGGCGACCCTGAGGCACCACTCCAAGCCCTGATCTTTGATTCGGTTTATAATTCGTTCCGAGGTGTAGAGGTGTATTTTCGTGTGATGAACGGGAAAATCAGAAAGGGTGATGAGGTAAAGTTTATGGCGACCCAGCGCGAATACGGAGCCGACGAAATCGGTATTTTGGGGCTAGAACAAGAACCACGACAAGAAATATCAACGGGTAACGTAGGGTATCTGATTTCGGGAATTAAAGCAGCGAAGGAAGTAAAGGTCGGCGATACGATTACGCACGCAGATCGGCAGGCTACTGAGGCAATTCAGGGCTTTGAAGATGTAAAACCTATGGTCTTTGCCGGCGTTTACCCCGTGGACACCACAGAGTTTGAAGACTTACGCGCCTCTATGGAGAAACTTCAGCTTAACGATGCCTCTATTGTTTGGGAGCCAGAAACCTCGGCGGCATTGGGCTATGGTTTTCGTTGTGGATTCCTCGGTATGCTACACATGGAGATTGTTCAGGAGCGTTTGGAGCGGGAGTTTGATATGGTCGTCATCATGACCGTGCCCTCGGTACAGTTTATCGCGACGACAAAAAAGGGAGAGACCGTAAAGGTGAATGCCCCCTCAGATATGCCCGATGCTTCGGTACTAGACTACATGGAAGAGCCATTCATCAAGGCTTCGATCATTACCAAATCCGACTATCTGGGAGCAGTGATCAGTCTTTGCGTTGACAAACGCGGCGAAATTCAGAACCAGTCCTTTCTGACAGCAGACCGTGTAGAGCTAATTTTTCATTTGCCACTCGCCGAAATTGTCTTTGACTTTTTTGATAAGCTCAAAACGATTTCGCGGGGGTATGCCTCATTGGATTACGAGCTAATCGGGATGCGAAAGTCTCAAATGGTCAAACTAGATATTATGCTGAATGGAGATCGGGTAGATGCACTTTCGGCAATCGTTCATCGCACCAAAGCCTATGATTGGGGGAAACGCATCTGCGAAAAGCTCAAGGAACTTATTCCCCGTCAGCAATTTGAGATTGCAGTTCAGGCTTCTATTGGTACAAAAATTATCGCCCGTGAGTCCGTCCGTGCCCTACGTAAAAATGTAACGGCACGGTGTTACGGGGGGGACATCTCACGGAAGCGTAAACTCCTCGAAAAACAGAAAAAAGGAAAGCGTCGTATGCGCCAGATTGGTAGCGTAGAAGTACCGCAAGAGGCCTTTATGGCGGTACTGAAGCTGGACTAAGCTTTTAAAGGGTAAAGTAGGGTCTTTCGTAGTTTTTAAATCAAAGCGTAGGTTTCAATATATCGTTATTTATTCGCTAATCTGAACTATCGGGTAAGGTTTTTGCCCTGTCTGCTATCAATTTTCATCAAATTATTTTTAAACAAACATGCAAATTATCCTGAAACGATTTTCACTCCTTTTTCTTTCCTTTCTCGGGCTTCTTTTCTTGGCTTCTTGTGAAGATACAGTCACGGACGAAGACATCGAGCCGATTCCTTCCATCACAATCAATCCAACTTCTGCCACCATTGAACCCGGCGAGTCGGTTACGATTGAGTACTCCGTCATTGCTGAGGCACGTATTGAAAGCATCATTACGTTCGTAAACGGCAACCAGTTTATTGTCGTTGACCCAAGCGAGTTTACTAACAATGA
Source organism: uncultured Cytophagales bacterium (assembly GCA_964570645.1). GTDB lineage: Bacteria > Bacteroidota > Bacteroidia > Cytophagales > Bernardetiaceae > DAISIL01. The sequence continues at coordinate 6,831 of CAZNAK010000021.1, forward strand.
CTCGCATAGTGGTAGCATTACTTACACACCCAACAGTGAGCAGTACGGCACTACCGTGACGATCACCTTTGAGGTTACTGACCGCCGTGACCGCGTGGCAAGTCGCGATTTTACGTTGACCGTAAACGACGAAATCCCTGAAATTCCTGTCTCAACGTTCAGTGCAAGGCTGCTCGGCGCACAAAACAACGCTAATACGGGTAGTTTTTACGACGCAGACGAAAACGAGATTTACCTTCTTTCGGCAGCACGTAACAACGCAGCCAAAATCGACTTTGTGTACTACTATGGGGCAACAAACTTAGCTACTTTAGCCGCACCAGCTGACGTAACCGTAGAAGAGGTACTACCCGAGATTACTTCCTTCTCGACACGAAATAACACAACACTTCGCCGCACAAATCTAACAGCATCGGAGTTCAATGCCGTTGGTGCGTTGGATGGCATTCAGATTTCAACCGCTCTTGAGACCGGTACGGTACCGACGGAGGAAACACGCCTTAATCAGCTTTCAGTAGGTGATGTAGTAGCCTTTCAAACCGTAGAAGGTCGTATTGGTCTGGCACTAATTGATCAAATTTCGGGCACAGGCGCAGGCTCCATGACGATTGATGTGAAAGTTATCGACTGATCCTTGATAACTTAGGGGTATTTTCCCTATTTTTGTCGATCAAACGATTTTTAGGACAGAGGCTTCTCCTACCAAGTAGCGAGAGGTCTCTTTTTTATCATATCCCTAACGAGTCAACCGGCTTTCGTTCGGGAGTTTTATGTTTCATCATTAAAACTAAAAAGATGGCAGGACAAGTAAATTATTATACCAAAGGAGGTTTACAGAAACTTAAAGACGAATTAAACCACCTTAAAACCGAAGGGCGTAGAAATATGGCCGCACAAATAGCTGAAGCCCGCGATAAAGGAGACCTTAAAGAAAACGCCGAATACGACGCAGCCAAAGAAGCACAGGGCCTGATGGAAGCTAAAATCGCTAAACTCGAACAGACGATCTCTTCGGCACGTGTCATTGACGAATCCAAAATTGATACCTCTAAAATTGCTATTTTATCTAAAGTACGCTTCAAAAACGTCGCGCTAAAAAAAGAATTTACCTATACGCTAGTCGCCGAGGAGGAAGCGAACTTAAAGCAAAATAAGATTTCAGTAAAATCCCCGATCGGGCAAGCCCTTCTAGGACACAAAAAGGGCGACGCTTTTGAGATTAAACTCCCGCGTGGAAAGATGAAAGTCGAAATTCTGGAAATCTCAAGGGACTAAAAGTTGACGTTATATTGGACTTTGTTACGATAGAATCCTTATCTCACCAATAGCTTACAATGGGTCTATTGGATTATTGCTCGCATGGGGGCTTGGAAACCGCACGAAAAATAAGCTGGAGTCATCGCACTAGCAAGAGGGTACGAGCGATTCTTGAACGCTTTTCAAGGTTGGCGAGCCGCTAAAGAAGATGTGTCATAAGCGTAGCCCCAAGAGGGGTTGGGAGAGAGAGGCTAAGATAAGGACACAGAAATTTACGTAATAAACTCTATTTTTTCTGATAAACACTTTACCGCTTTGCTTTTTACTGTTTTTCTGCCTGATAATTAAACCTTTGCCCAACTTTTGCGTCTAAAAAAGTAGAGAGCAAGCAAGGCAACGCATGAAAAAGCATCCAAAACCCTTTGAACACTTACACAAAAGACTTCAGGAGCAAGTCCCCTTTAGTCTTCAAAAGAAAGAGATTCCCGCCGACGAGTACGAAAAACGTAACCCACGAACAAGCCATATCAACAATAAGGGACTCGCGCCCTACACAGGTGAGTTTACCGAAGGTCACCTTAAACACCTCCTTGGACGTGCTACTTTCGGCGTAAAAAAAGCCGACCTCGATGCCGCCGAAGGATTATCATTAGAGCAAGTCCTAGACGCTCTTTTTGCCGACGAACCTGAACCTACTCCGCCACTCAACCTATCAACCAATGACACCGCTGTTCCTATTGGTCAAACGTGGGTAAACGAAGAACTTGACTTTTCGGTTGAAGGTGACCGGCTGACTTCACTGGTTTCCTGGTGGACAGGGCTTGCCATTCATCAACGTACCACTTTACGGGAGCAGATGACACTGTTTTGGCATAACCACTTTGTGACAGGCTACGAAGCAGTCAACGACTCTCGGTTTATGTACCGCTATGTGAAGACGCTTCGAGAAAATGCACTCGGCAACTTCCGTGAGTTGACCGAAAAAATTACCGTAGATGGCGCGATGCTGATTTATCTCAACGGTACCGAAAATGAAGTCTCGGCACCAAACGAGAACTATGCGCGTGAGCTTTTTGAGCTTTTTACGATCGGTAAAGGGGAGCAGGTTGCTGCGGGTGACTACACTACCTACACTGAGGAGGATGTGCTGGCGGCCTCGCGTGTCCTGACAGGCTGGGTTGCGTACCGCCCCGCTATTGATACGTTTTTTATTCCCGAGCGTCACGATACGGGGGAGAAGACTTTTTCGGCCGCATTCGGCAATCAGACGATCACAAATCAAGGAGAAAATGAATACAAAGCCTTGATTTCAATGATCTTCGACAAAAAAGAAACCGCACGCTTCATTTGTAGAAAGCTGTATCGTTGGTTTGTGTATTATGTCATCGAAGATCAAGTTGAGCGTAATGTCATCGAGCCAATGGCCGAAATCCTATATCAAAACAACTACGAGATTGAACCTGCTTTGCGCGCACTTTTGACTAGTAAGCACTTTCACGACCTAACGGCACAAGGTTGCCTGATTAAAAACCCGATGCAATATACAGTCGGGCTTTTCCGACAATATGGGATGCTTTTTCCGGATGCAAGTCAAGTCGTGAACCAATATCATATGTGGGGGATTGCCTTCTATCTGATCGAACTGATGGAGATGTCTGTCGGAAACCCGCCGGGCGTAGCGGGATGGCCTGCCTACTACCAAAAGCCCTTGTATCACGAGCTTTGGATTAACTCGGTTACCTTACCTTTCCGAAGGGACATAGCGACGTTTTTCGTTTTTGGAGGCTACGAGAACGATGGCTTTCGGCTGGCAGCAGATATTTTCACGTTCGTGGACCGTGTTATCAGCAATCCTGCCGATGTCAACGTATTTATTGATGACCTTGTGAGCTGTCTTTTTCCACTCCTGATCACGGAGGCGCAGCGCGACTTTTTGAAAGAAACTCTCCGTCCGGGTATTCCTGATAACGCCTGGACGTTTGAATGGGATACTTATCTGCAAAATCAAAATAACGAAGACATTGCCCGTGCGATGTACCTCCGAATCGCCAACCTCCTCCACACCATGACCAGCATGGCCGAATATCACCTTAGCTAAAAAACTTGAACCATGATGAACCGTCGTAATTTTCTCCGCACTGCTGCCCCTGCTGCCTCCGTTCCGTTCTTGTTAAGCGGAATGCCACTTTCCGCGATGGCAGAAACTCGCCTCTGGCGTGCGCTCGCACGAAGTGAGTCCGAGGATGATCGTGTGCTCGTTTTAATCCAACTTAATGGAGGTAATGATGGGCTAAATACGCTCGTTCCCCTTGACCAATACGCCAATCTAAGTCGGACACGTTCCGTCTTGATGATTACAGAAAATAAACTGCTCAACATCACGGACAACAACGCCTTTCATCCCAAAATGCGTGGTTTTCAGGAGCTTTTTGAGACCGAAAAACTCGGTATCATCCAAGAAACGGGCTACCCTGACCCCAACTTCTCGCACTTTCGTTCTACGGATATTTGGACTTCGGCCTCTTCCTCACGTGACGTGGTGACTTCAGGCTGGTTAGGGCGTTATTTCTATGAGGATCATCCTGACTTTCCAACGGGCTACCCCAACGACGACTTTCCAGACCCACTTGCCCTAACGATTGGTTCGACGGTTTCACAGACCTGTCAAGGACCGATTGCCAACATGGGGATGGCAGTGGAAAACCCAAACTCATTCTACGACCTCATCGGAGATAGCCAAGTTACAGATGACGTTCCCGACACTCCAGCAGGCGTGGAGTTAACCTATATCCGTCAGGTGATGCGGCAAACGAATCGTTATCTGGATAGCGTCAGTTCGGCTTACGAAAGCGGGCAGAACTTATCGACGAAGTATCCAAGGCAAAGCCATAATGATCTTGGTGAGCAGCTTCGCATCGTAGCTCGACTCATTGCGGGCGGAATCCGAACGAAGGTGTTTGTCGTCGGAATTGGAGGCTTCGATACGCACGCGAATCAGGTTGAAAATAATCAGCCTACGGATGTGGGTATGCACGCGACTTTGCTCGAATCGCTTTCCCAGTCTGTGTCGGCATTTCAGGATGACTTAGAAAAATTGGGCGTAGCAGATCGCGTTTTAGGAATGACATTCTCTGAATTTGGGCGACGCGTACAGGCAAACGGTAGCTACGGTAGCGATCATGGTACTTCGGCACCGATGTTTGTCTTTGGGACAAAAGTAAATCCAATGATTCATGGAACAAATCCGCAGATTCCCGATCAGGTCAGCGTGGAGTTTAATCTACCGATGCAACATGATTTTCGTTCGGTATATGCTTCTGTTTTGCGCGACTGGTTTGGTATGGACGAAGCAGACGTATCTGAGGTGATGCTGGGTGATTTCCCTTATATTCCCATTTTGAAAGGAGGAAACATTACTACGGGACTTGATGAAGTTCCTGCGCGTGATGCGTTCTTGTATTTGTATCAAAACTACCCAAATCCGTTTACGGACATGACACGGATTCGCTTTATGAATCGTCGTCCTGCGCAAGTTGGGGTATATTTGTTTGATGGTAACGGACGCAAAATAATTGATCTTAAAACTGCTTATCTCTCGGCCGGAGAACACGAAGTGACACTTAACGGCGGACGACTCCGAGCAGGGACGTACTACTGCCGTTTGGTCGTGGGTAGCCAGCAGATGGTAAGAAAGGTCGTGAAGGTTTAGGTGGTTAACCCAGCCACTGTGAACCTCTACCTCTACCCCGCCCACGTACTTCGATCCAAACTACGATACTGAATCGCCTCCGAAAGATGCTCTGTTTGAATGGATTCCGCGCCTTCAAGGTCGGCAATCGTACGGGCTACCTTCAAAATTCGATCAAAGGCACGCCCTGAAAGCCCCAGACGATCCATTGCTACCTTGAGGAGGTCTTTTCCCGCCTTGTCAATGACACAGAATTTTTTGGCTACCTGCGAGGGCATCATCGCATTACAATGAATTTCAGGCATTTGGGTAAAGCGTTTCTTTTGAAGCTCACGCGCTTGCAAGACTCGCTCCCGAATAGATTCACTCGACTCCCCACGACGGTTGGCCGTCATCTGGTCAAAAGAAATCGGGGTTACTTCTACGTGCAAATCAATTCGATCCAAGAGCGGCCCACTGATTTTATTCAAATACCGTTGCACAGCACCGGGCGGACAAACACACTCTTTGTCAGGGTGATTGTAGTACCCACAGGGACACGGATTCATACTCGCAATAAGCATAAAGTTAGCGGGAAAGTCCACGGTTACTTTAGCCCGCGAGATGGTCACATTACGTTCTTCGAGGGGTTGCCGTAAGACCTCTAAAGCTGTTCGTTTGAACTCAGGGAGTTCGTCGAGAAACAAAACGCCGTTATGCGAAAGTGAAATCTCTCCGGGTTGCGGAACGCCACCACCACCCACCAAAGCGACATCACTGATTGAGTGGTGCGGAGATCGAAATGGGCGTGTGGCAATGAGTGAGACCTGTCCTTCGGCACTTCTTTCCAAGAACTTACCCGCTACCGAGTAGATTTTTGTCGTCTCTAGGGCTTCGCCAAGACTCAAAGAGGGTAAGATAGTCGGAAGCCGCTTGGCAAGCATCGTTTTTCCTGCACCTGGCGGGCCAACCATAATCACGTTGTGTCCTCCTGCGGCGGCAATTTCTAACGCTCGCTTGATATTTTCTTGTCCTTGTACGTCGGCAAAGTCTGCCCCGTATTCATCTTTGGAGGCGGCAAAGGCTTCGCGTGTTTGGTGGGGCATTGGTTGTATGTTGCTTATCCCCTCAAAAAAATCAATCGCCTCCTGCAAGTTCTCTACGCCGATTACATCCAGATTATTAACAATAGCGGCTTCCGAGGCATTCGCTTTTGGTAGGACAAATCCTTTTAATCCTTGTTCGCGTGCCTCAATAGCAATGGGAAGTACGGCTTTAATTGGTCGTAAACGTCCGTCAAGCGAAAGCTCCCCCAAAATAAGGTACTGGTCAAGCGTATCTGCTGAAATCTGATTGGAGGCTTGAAGCATTGCTAGCGCGATGGGAAGGTCATAGGCAGAGCCTTCTTTACGAACATCAGCGGGCGCAAGATTAACAACCACTTTTTGGCGCGGCACACGATAGCCAAACGTTTTGACGGAAGACTCCACCCGATGTTCAGCCTCTTTTACGGCACTATCAGGTAGCCCAACAATATAGAATTTAGTTCCTTTAAGGACATTTACTTCAATAGTAATTCGTTGAGCTTGCACGCCCAGCACTGAGGCTCCAAAGGTTTTTGCAATCATACTTTGAAAGTAAGCAAAGTTTTCAAAAAAACATGATTCTTATTGAACTTTTGCCCGCCACATAAACAAGTTTAC
>CAZNAK010000022.1:0-13391 GCA_964570645.1 uncultured Cytophagales bacterium
ACTTTTTGGACAAACTCAGGGTAATAAATCTGTTCGTTAAGAAGATTAGTACCGTACAAGCCCCAGATTATTTGAATGTCAGACTTACTCTTAAAAACTTTGGTTAGGTTGAGCTGAAGCTGCGCCGTCAGATAATTGAAGGCATCCGCATCAGGGTTGACCAAAACAGTAGATGTCTCGAGTGTGCGCGTATCACTAAAGTAAGAGTTGAATAAACCTAAAGACAACCCACCACGCCGATAAAACCCACCTAACTTAATCAAATGCTGCGGCAAGGCAGAATATACGTTTTCGTCATTGTCAATCGTTTCGTTGCGCTGATAGGAGTAGGATCCTGTTAGGTAAAAACCGTCCAGGGGAATAAACTTAAACTCGGCCTCGAGACCCTCGGCAGTAAGCTCGGGACGTGAGTTCTGATAAGTACGAATAATGCTGTTGGCATCCAGTGCAGCTTGGATAATGGCATTTTGCTGTACTAAACGAAAGGCGGTCACGAAAATTCGCAGTCGGTCGGCGTTATAAAAAAGTTGCCCTTCAAAAGAGGTCACTGTTTCTGGTTCAAGTTCATTACTCCCTTGCAAGATAGGAAGGTCGCTGAGGTTATTTTCAAACTCGAAGGGCGCACGGAATGCCTGTCCGTACAGTACTTTAACGCCCAGGGACTCCGTAAAATTACCAATTAAACCAAGTCGCGGTACTACGCTCAGGTCAACACCACTAGGCTTGTTGGCCTGTACGCCCGCAATGAGTTTGAGTTGCCGAATGGGAAAATACTCGAGCTGCGTGTAACCACTGTACCATATCTCGCTGTAATCTTCTACACCCCGGTCGGTGTCATCACCAATTTCTGCCAGTCCTACCTGATAGTAAGCCGTCGCGCCTGCCAGCAATTTCCAGCGATCCCCACTCACAAACTGAGTAGCCTCCAGCAGGAGATCACGCGCCTCTCCGACAAACGGACCACTAGGGTTACCAAATCGGGTATCGAAAGTATTGATGGTGGCATTTAGGGCCAGGTTTGCGTTTTCAGAAAATTCAAAGTCATAGCCAATGTCCACAAAAGAGCGTAAGGTCGAGATTGCCCTATTTCGGGAAGAAACTTGGATCGTTCTTACGGTATCGATCAAGCCTACGGTATCAATTTGCGAGAACTCTAGGTCACCGATAGGTAAAACGCCTGTGTTATTGAGCGTACTGTAAGTTAGTAATCCGTTTACGCTTAGGTTTTTATATTCTGCAAAGAACGATGCGCCTAGGTTTTGCTGCCCTGCTTGGTACTCAAAAGGTACTTGATTTTGTCCTATTACGTCCACATCCCACCCGTCAGACTGGAAATATTTGATGCCTGTACTTAGCTTAAAATCTTCCTTGAGTTTGGTACTGCCGTAATCCAAGCCGATAGAACCAAAAGAGCCGGCCTGTAATGAGGCGAGGTTTTTTTCGCGGTTAAAGTCCCCTGTGATAATGTTAATGACTCCCGAGTAAGCGTTCGTTCCATAAAGGACTGAGCCAGGACCACGGATTACTTCAATCTTTTCGATGGATGCAATGGGAAATGCCATTAAAATCGGATGATCCACCCCACCAAAAAGGGTTTCTCGAACAGGGCGACCGTTCAGCAGAATCAAAACGTGGTTATTGTAAGGAGTTGCCAAGTCGCCACGGATCGATATAATATTATCGGGAATAAAAAATGAGCCGATGCTGTATATACTTGCTACACGCTCCAAAATTTGAGGTAAATTTTGTGCGCCCATGACCTCAATTTCTGTTCGGGTAATCACCGAAATAACACCAGGGGCATCCGTAATCCGTTCGTCACTTTTGGAGGCTGTCGATACCTTTCCACCAAAAAGGTTATCGCTCGATAGTGGAGTAAGGGCACTGGCAGCAAGCTCCGATGCCGTTAGGCTATCCGTTTGTGCCTGGGTATGTAGGCTTATTCCGAGGAAAAGACCGAAAAATTTCCAAAGATGCTGTTTCATGGCTGACTCGTTTGGCCAAAGATAAGGAAACTTCTCTCGAACCTACTTCTTAAAAGCCTTTTTTGGGGTTCTAAAAAGTTTGCGAGCCAGCTATTTGGCATAACTTGTCGCTCGCTTCTCTCGAATCACGGTAACTTTTACCTGCCCGGGATACTGCATTTCGCGCTCAATCTTCTGGGAAATTTTCACAGCAAGTTGCTGTGCCAGATCGTCGTCCACGTGTTCCGAATCAACAATAACACGCAGCTCCCGACCTGCCTGAATGGCATAACACTTATTTACACCCTTCTGTGACATGGCGAGGTTTTCGAGTTCTTCCAGCCGCTCAATGTAGGATTGCGTCGTTTCACGCCGTGCGCCAGGGCGCGAACCCGAAATGGCATCGCAGGCTTGAATGACAGGCGAAATCAGGCAAGTCATTTCGATCTCGTCGTGATGTGCGCCGATAGCATTACAAATGTCAGGATGCTCCTTGTAACGTTTGGCTAAATCCATGCCCAGTAGTGCATGGGGACGTTCGGAGTCTTCTGTGTACACTTTTCCGATGTCGTGAAGCAAGCCTGCGCGTTTGGCACGTTTGACCGAAAGCCCAAGCTCGGCGGCCATAATGGCGCAAAGGTTGGCTACTTCGCGCGAGTGCTGTAAGAGGTTTTGTCCGTAAGAAGACCGAAAGCGCATTCGCCCGACCATTTTGATTAGCTCAGGGTGCATTCCGTGAATATTCAGCTCAATGACGGTTCGTTCTCCAATTTCGATTATTTGCTCCTCCAGTTGCTCACGTGTTTTGGCGACCACCTCTTCGATTCGGGCAGGATGAACGCGCCCGTCAGCAACGAGCTTTTGAAGAGAAAGACGCGCTACCTCTCTACGAACAGCATCAAATCCCGAAAGGGTGATTGCCTCCGGTGTATCATCGACAATGATTTCTACGCCTGTTGCGGCTTCAAGGGCGCGGATATTTCGTCCTTCGCGCCCAATGATTTTTCCTTTGGTGTCGTCGCTTTCGAGGTGAAAAACGGAAACGCAGTTTTCGATGGCATGCTCGGCAGCCGTACGTTGAATTGTCGTCAGGACGATCTTTCGGGCATCTTTGGTGGCCCGCATTTTTGCCTCTTCTAGGATTTGATGCGTCTTGGAAGCGGCCACGCTACGTACTTCGTTTTCGAGTTCCCGCATGAGGCGTTTTCGTGCCTCATCGGTCTGCAAACCGGCAATCTCTTCAAGATACTGGATTTGTTCCTTCCGAAGTTGCTCAGACTCTTTGAGTTTTACCTCAGCGAGTTCAAACTTCTTTTCGATATCCGTTTGTGCTTGCTTTAGGTCCCGGCGATCTCGTTTGTATTGGTCAAACTTTTGGGTAAGGTTCATCTCGCGTTGCTTGAGCTTGAGTTCAAGCTGGCGAAGTTTTGCCTCCTGCTGTTTGAGCTTTTTTTCGTTGTTGATGAGCAGGTTTCGCTTTTTGTCCATGTCGGACTCTGACTTGGCTTTTAGCCTTTGCATCTGCTCTGAGGCTTCAATTTCTTTTGTTTTTCGAAGTGTTTCTCCCTCTAAGTTTGCTTTTTCGAGGATACTTTTTGCTTTTTCTTCGGTATCACGAAGCTCTTTTTGCCAAATTCGATGAATGACATTTCGCCCTACCAGAACGCCACCACCGAAGGCGAAAAGAGCGATTAAAATATATTCCATAACTTAGGTTTTGCGGTCAAAAAATAATTAGACCTAAACACAAAGTGCATTAGATTACCGCTGCAAGCCTCCAATTTCAGGGTTGATAATTTCCATGACTTTCCATGCAGGTAGTCCGCTATATTGTATTCCCCTCATGTCGTATCCCGCCTGTATCGTATTACTTTTTCTTGCTGTGTTCAGAATTTCGCAATAATACGAAATTGTAGCGAGAGTTTATGAATTTTGACAGGTAGCATCATTGCTTTTTAAGTGCGAACAGTTAGCCAGTTGTCTCGGAAGGGAACAAAGAAGAAACAGAAGTCTATTTTTGTTTAGTGCCCGATCTGCGCGGCCGCCGAGATTGCGTTTTTAAGTGCTGCAAGCTTGTTGTTGACTTCCTGTAGCTCGTTTTCTTCCTGCGAATCGACGACTAGCCCTGCACCCGCCTGATAGTGTAAGGTGTTGTCTTTACTCAAAAAAGAACGAATCAAAATGGCTTGATTACAATGACCATCAAAGCCGAGGTACCCGATCATACCGCCATAGTAACTTCGGTTTTGGCGTTCGTTCTCATAGATCAGCTCTAATGCACGGTATTTTGGTGCGCCCGAGAGCGTGCCTGCGGGGAAGGAGTCTGCCATCGCTCGAATGGTATGCACGTTAGGTTTTAGTTTTCCCGATACTTTGGAGACTAAATGGATGACGTGCGAATAGAATTGTACCTCACGGTAAACCTCCACGTTTACCTCGTCGGCGTTTCTGCTGAGGTCATTACGAGCCAGGTCCACTAACATCACGTGTTCCGCATTTTCTTTTTTGTCCTTATTGAGCTTTTGGGCGAGTTGGCGGTCGGTGTCATCGTTACCGGTGCGGCGGAATGTTCCCGCAATCGGGTTGATCGTTGCACATCTGTCTTTGACAATTAGTTGTGCCTCTGGTGAGGAACCCATCAGGCGAAATCCTCCGTAATCAAAATAGAACAAGTAAGGCGAGGGGTTGATGGAGCGCAAGGCACGATAAACGTTAAAGTCATCACCACGGAACCGCTGTGAAAACGGTCGGGAAAAGACAACTTGAAATACATCTCCGCGCTGGCAGTGGTGTTTTGCCGTGCGGACAAGGCTTCGGTACTCTTCATCCGTGATAGGGCTTTCTTCCTTGCCTTCAGTGAAAAAGGGATATGCCGAAAAGTTCCGACTTCGTAGTAAAGCTTCAATCTCATGAATACGACTTTCTTCTCCTTCCAGTAAGTTTTCAATGATGAAAAGCTGGTTTTTGAAGTGGTCGATGGCAATCAAAAATCGGAAAAAGTGGTACTGTATTTCGGGCACATAATTGGGAGCTTCAAAGCCCGTTGGCGCGTCAATATTTTCAAAGTAGCGGACAGCATCGAAGGTGGAGTATCCAAAAACGCCATTCATATTAAGTGGGCTATATTCGCCTTGATACTTAAAAAATTGCATAAAGTTGTTGAGTAGCTCAGGGATTGCCGAAGGGGTGGGCGGCTTCATCCGTCGTGGGTCTTCGTTGGGAAACTTCTGGGTAACTTCCCCTTTAGCGACCTGAAAAAAGGCCATGGGGTCAAGGCAAACGAAGGAAAAACTGTTCTCTTGCCCGTGATAATCAGAACTTTCTAGCAAAAACGCATGCGGAAAGTGGTCACGAAGTTTTAAGTAGACACCTACGGGGGTAAGTATATCAGCTAGAAGCTGGCGCGTTTCCTGACGGAGATTTACATTTTTCATAGATCAAAACTACTAAAAAAACCATCTTCGCCGAGGCAAAGATGGTTTTTTGGATAAGACATTACGAAAAATAGCCAATGACTACTATTTCTCTAGCGTCAATACGTAAATAGGCTCTGTCTTATCATTAGGATCAGTGAACCGAAGCACCATGCGTTCAGCGGTTGGCGTTTCGATAAGTGCGATAGGTACCCCACTAAGGGTCAAGGCCGTATTTGTGATCGTCCAAGGACCAGTGTTGTTTGCAAAGTTTACAACTGCACCATACGTGATAGCGTATGTTGTAGGCTGATTGTTTTCACTGTTTATGTTGAGCACCAAGCTAAAACCACCTAATGCCACACCTGCATTCACTCCGTCGCGGGTTAAAGAGGTCGCAGACCATGTACCACGTACTGTGCTGGCAAGAGTTGAGGGTACAGTATCATCATCATCCCCGCCGCCACAAGAAGTGAAGCCAAAAGTGATGAGTAATGCAAAAGCAAGCAAAGAAAATTTTTTTAAGAAATTCATAAACATCAAGGTTAGAAAAGTAAAATTGTTATCCACAAATGTAATAAAGAGTGAGTAAATTTAAGGATTATTCGGTGAGTTCTTCTCCAAATCAACAAAAATTTTCTGTTTTACAAAATCTTCGTATTCTTTTTTTTGGTTAGAGGCAATAATAACTGTGCGTTTGTCAAGTTGTTTTACCATTTCGTTATGATACCAGTCCGTATAGAAATCGTCAAGGTTCATGGTAGGTTCATCCAGAAAAATCAGATCTGCCCAAGAGTCATAAAATGCCAAGCCCAACTGAAGACGTTGTTTCATTCCTGAGGAAAAGTGACGGATCTGACGGTTTCTGACCTTGGTAAATTGCAGATGATCCAGAAAGTCTCTTTCCGAGATTGTTAAGGTACGAAAGGAAGCATGAAAACGCAGTAGCTCTTTGAGCGTCATTTCCTCAATGGTTTCAATAGCCGGAGAAACCCAGACGATATGCCTAAAAAGGTTATCTTCGGTGATTAACTTTCCTTTTTTCTGATAAGTGACCTTTCCCTCCGAGGGTAACATTTGCCCCGCTAGGATACGGAGCAGCGTAGATTTTCCACTGCCATTGCCTCCCAGAATTACCGTAGGGGTATGGCGATCTACCCGAAACGAGAGATCACGAAAAATGCGGTTTCGCCCAAAATTCTTCCCTAGATTTTCTGTCTCAAGAATCACGAACTAGCGACTTAATTGCTCAAAAGAATCAAAAAAACGAACGACTTTTTCAGGTTCGGGATAGGCTAGAACCCGCATGACGTTAAATTGATATAAGCGATTGTTAGAAATAACAATTCGGTAAACGATATGTACGCCGCCACTTGTCTTAAAATAGTACTCGCGCCCGAGTAAGCCATCTACGGTGATTTCTGTACCTTGTATGTTTTCTCCATCAACTACGCCGAGGCTTCGACGATACTCCTCAGCACTTTCAGTCAGTATCCGACGAATTGCTGTTCCTGATCGTATGGGATTATCTAACTGATTGTAAGAGACCATATAATACGTTCCTGCCGACTTCGCTTTGATCGTCATTACCCGTTCTTTGTGTGTTTCGGGCGTACCTGGCATCTGAACGCGGAAGTTCCCCGAGCGATAGGTGTAAAGCCGCCATTCTTCGGGTGGAGCCGAAAACGAACACAAAATAAGCACAAAGGCAAGTAAAAGAAGGGTTTTTGGATTTAGCTGCATGGCATGGTTTCTAACATAGGGAGGCTTGAGGAAAGCTTGATTTGATGTATTTGCCCTAAATGGTAACAAAATTAAGACCTTTTTATTTAAAAAAACAGATTTATTCGACAAAAGCTCACACAGCAGGGATGGCAACAAGCTGTGTTGAATGTACAATAAACAGCCGATAGCTACCCTAGTTTTTTAATCGCTCAGTAGTTATAAATTTTCTTCCACCAGCCTTTTAGTCGCGCCAAGATTTTACGCTCAGCGGGATTATTTTGGGGTTGATAAAAGATTTCTCCCTGTATTTTTTCGGGTAGGAACGTTTGTTCTGCGAAGTTCCCCTCAAAGTCATGCGCATATTGATAGTTCTCTCCATAATTTAGCTCCTTTATGAGTTTGATGGGCGCATTTCTCAGAGGTTACGGGACGGGTAGGTTTCCTGTTTTTTTGACCTTGGCGAGTGCCTCATTGATGGCAAGATAGCTGGCGTTACTTTTGGGTGATGTGGCCAAGTAGATCGCGGTCTGTGAGAGGATAATGCGCGCTTCGGGCATTCCGATTTTGTGTACTGCCTCAAAGCAACTGTTCGCCCTGAGTAAGGCATTGGGGTTTGCCAAACCAATGTCTTCGGCAGCCAGAATAATCAAACGACGAGCAATGAACTTCACGTCTTCACTGCCTTCTAGCATACGGGCGAGCCAATATACGGCCGCATTAGGGTCACTTCCTCGGACAGATTTGATGAATGCCGAAATAATATCGTAGTGCATCTCACTATTTTTATCGTATTGTATCAGGTTCTGCTGTAAATTCTCCGTTACGATCCGATCTGTAATCAGAATAGGTTCAGTGTCTTGCGCGTTGACGGTAAGCTCCAAAATATTTAGCAGTTTGCGCGCATCCCCCCCAAATACTGAAAAAGTGCATTGCGTTCTTTTATTTCAATAGCTTTATTTTTTAGCTCTGAGTCAGTATTTAGTACAAGTTGTAAGAGTGCCTCTAACTTGGTTTCCTCAAGGTATTTCAGTGTATAAACCTGACAGCGTGAAAGGAGTGCTGAGATCACCTCAAAAGAGGGGTTTTCTGTAGTGGCTCCAATTAGTGTGATGCCCCCTTTCTCCACGGCTCCCAAAAGTGCGTCTTGTTGTGATTTAGAAAAATGATGAATCTCGTCAATGAGTAAAATTGGGTCAGGACGACTAAAGATTGTTTGTTTCTTTACTTTTGCTAGAACCTCTCGAACCTCCTTCACGCCTGCATTAATGGCAGACAACTCAAAAAAGGGACGTTCCAGTTGTCGTGAGATAATTTTTGCTAAGGTAGTTTTCCCTACACTGGGCGGCCCCCAGAAGATGAGGGAGGGAATACGCTTTGTCTGTAAGGCTTTTCGTAATACACCGTCTTGCCCTACTAGGTGCTTCTGTCCGACGTAGTTTTCTAGTGTTTGAAGTCGAAGGCGTTCGGCGAGTGGTTTCATGGAACGTAAAGGTACAATTTCTCTTTCTTGTTCGTACTTGTATTTTTTACCGAGCCAAACCCCTGACTCATCGAGGAAAGCTTACTGTCGGTCGATTACGCCTTGACAGTAAGCTATTTATCTAGTATTCTTGTACAAACACTGAAAGAAAAAGTGTTTAAAAACATTAGTTTTTAGGATAGGAGAATTGAGATAAGCACACGGATATTTCGTCTGCTTATCTTCCTTTTTAAAAACATTTAAAATAGTGTCTCTGAGTCCTGTGAGGGCTTGGAATATTTGGTTTAATTGTTGGGATTGAGAGACTACGCTTTAGTTTAAGGTGTAGTCTTTTTTGTTATCTTTGAGCTTTTACTGCAAGAACCAATTCATCGCGTACAAACAAAAATCTCAATTCAAACTAATGGCAAAAGGACTTACTTCACGCGCCAAAAATTACGCTAACTGGTATAACGAACTGGTTAAAAAGGCTGATTTAGCCGAGAACTCCGCCGTCCGGGGCTGTATGGTGATCAAACCGTATGGGTTTAGCATCTGGGAGCGGATGCAGCGACAGCTTGACGATATGTTCAAAGAAACAGGGCATGAAAATGCTTATTTTCCCATTTTTATCCCGAAGTCATACCTTAGCAAAGAGGCAGCACACGTAGAAGGCTTTGCCAAGGAATGTGCCGTAGTGACACATTACCGACTTAAAAACGACGAAAACGGTGATGGTGTAGTTCCAGACCCTGCTTCCAGGCTTGAGGAGGAACTTATTGTCCGCCCGACTTCTGAAACCGTCATTTGGAGTACCTACCGAAACTGGATTCAGTCTTATCGAGATTTACCTTTGCTGATTAACCAATGGGCAAACGTGGTGCGTTGGGAGATGCGGACGCGACTATTCCTGCGTACCGCCGAGTTCCTGTGGCAAGAAGGACACACCGCGCATGCCACCCGAAAGGAAGCCGAAGAGGAAACGATCCAGATGTTAAATGTTTATGCTGAGTTTGTCGAGAACTATCTGGCAATTCCCGTTATTAAAGGCGTAAAAACAGAGTCGGAACGCTTTGCGGGCGCAGAGGATACCTACTGCATTGAGGCACTCATGCAGGACGGAAAAGCCCTGCAAGCGGGAACGTCGCACTTCCTCGGACAAAATTTTGCCAAGGCTTTTGACGTGAAGTTTGCCACCAGTGAAGGCACAGAAGAATACGTCTGGGGAACGTCTTGGGGCGTAAGTACACGGCTCATGGGCGCACTCATCATGGCGCACTCCGACGATGAAGGCTTAGTTTTGCCGCCACATCTGGCTCCAATTCAGGTAGTGATCATACCCATTTATAAATCTGACGAGCAACTTGCTGCCATTACTGAAAAGGTAGATCAGATTCGAGTAGAACTCAAAAAATATGGTATCCGCGCTCGTTTTGATAACCGGGATACCCATCGTCCAGGGTTTAAGTTTGCGGAGTGGGAACTTAAAGGTGTTCCTGTACGCCTTGCTTTGGGTGCCCGCGACCTTGAAAATGGTACGATTGAACTTGCCCGACGTGACACTAAAGAGAAATCTTCCCATCCGCTTGAAGGTATTGTAGAAATTGTGGTCAAATTATTGCCTAAAATTCATCAGTCGATTTTTGATAAAGCGAAAGCGTATCGAGACCAACACATTACGCGAGTGGATACGTGGGACGAGTTCAAAAAAGTTTTGAAAGAAAAAGGTGGTTTCTTGTCTGCTCATTGGGACGGCACTGCCGAAACGGAATCTAAAATTAAGGAGCTTACCAAAGCAACCATTCGCTGTATTCCGATTGATAACTCTACTGAAGAAGGAAAATGTATCCTGACAGGAAACCCTTCAACGCAACGGGTACTGTTTGCTAAGGCATATTAAGGAGGAGAAGAGTTTGTTCACATTGTGTAAAAAAGCTTTTATAGCCTAAGATTCTGGAAGTGGATTTCGCTGCAAAAGAAAAAATTATGAAGTTTTGGATTTTCTTTTTGTTAGGAGGTTTTGGGTTATCAGTGTCTTCATTGCAAGGACAAGCTCCCGTTCATGCTGTCTTTGACTCGATTCAAGTCTCTTACATTCGGCAATTTGATTTTGTAGAACGATTTGATGGAGAGATCTTATTGCAATTCCATTACGGACGGTACACGATCAATAACAAGGCGGATATTGAGTTAGTCAAAGAGGTGAAAGTGGAACGCGTGCAGCTACTTTACAGTTGGTTTCCGACGGGCGCGGCTTACCAAAAGCAGCGACAGCGAAGGCTCAACTTTCAGCGTGTCGCTTACCTTCAAAAACAGCTTCCTGAGCTTTTTACGGATCCTACCATCAAGTGGGAGCTTATCGCTCAAACCAAATGCAATTCTCCTAATGATGCACGAAACCTATTTCATGGTTTTGTCATTCGGTATCGGGTGGATTGAAACTAATTCAAATCCTTTTGGGTTGAAAAGAACATGGAAATTAAGACGGATTTACTTCTTGGTGATTGTAAAGAAATACTTAAAACTATTCCTGACAACTCAGTTGACCTTATTTTTACCTCTCCCCCCTATGCAGATCAAAGGAAAAGCACCTACGGAGGAATTCATCCTGATAAATATGTAGAATGGTTTTTACCTATTTCGGAAGAAGTCTTACGTGTGCTGAGTCCAAAAGGGACGTTTATCCTGAATATTAAAGAAAAAGTTGTCAAGGGCGAGCGAAGTACTTACGTCATGGAGCTTATTATTGAGATGCGAAAGCAGGGCTGGCTCTGGACGGAAGAGTTTATCTGGCACAAAAAGAATAGCTTTCCAGGAAAGTGGTCAAATCGCTTTCGGGACTCTTGGGAACGATTACTTCAATTTAATAAGGAACGTAAATTTAATATGTACCAGGAGGAAGTCATGGTGCCTGTTGGAGATTGGGCTAAAACAAGACTCAAAAAACTGAGTGATACCGATAAAAAACGTGATGAGTCTAAAGTAGGTAGTGGCTTTGGAAAGAAAATTTCTAATTGGGTCGGTCGCGATAAAGTTTACCCCACTAATGTACTTCATTTGGCAACGGAATGTAATAATAAAAAACACAGCGCGGCTTTTCCAGAGGGGTTACCAGAGTGGTTTATCAAATTATTTACACAGATAGGGGATACCGTGCTAGATCCCTTCATGGGTTCAGGTACAACAAATACCGTCGCGCAACGCCCACAACGAAACTCTATTGGTATCGAAATCAAGCCTGAATACTATAGTATGGTCAAGGAAAGTATTGAGCCTGTAATTTATGTGATCGGCGAAGCTAACTCAACGCATGAAAAAACTCAATCTAACGGAAGTTACTAATTACGTCGAAGCTCACATCGGTACTTTCCATCAAAAGCGTATCGAGAGGCTCTCGAATCTCAAACTTAAAACGGTACTAAAACGGAAAAATCCTTATTTATTTCGCGCCAAGCATCTCATAACCGCAGAAGAAATTGTGAAAGGCATTACAGTACAGATGCGTTTATTTCCTCTAACGAAGAGACACTTTTTGGAGACTGGCTCGAAGGCTTGGCAATTTTTATCAACCGAAAAGTGTATTCGGGTTGGAAGTCAGGCATTCCGAATATTGATCTTGAGTTTGACAAAGACGGAGTTAGATATATCGTTAATATCAAATCAGGTCCGAATTGGGGGAACAGTAGTCAGATTAAAAAGATGCGATCAGACTTTCAGACGGCTAAAAAAACGCTCAGGACAGGAAATTCAAAGCTAGTAGTTACGGCGGTGAATGGGTGTTGTTATGGTCTCGAAAATAATCCAGATAAAGGTGATTATTTCAAATATTGTGGTCAGCAATTTTGGGAGTTCATATCAGGAGAGAGTGATTTATATTACAGGATCGTTGAGCCATTAGGACATAAAGCCAGCGATAAAAATGAAGAATTTGAAGCTGCCTACGTTAAGACGATAAGTAAGTTTACGCAAGACTTCATAAACGATTTTTGTACCTCAAACGGAAAAATAGATTGGCAGAAGTTCGTTGAATTTAATTCAGAGACAAAGTAAAATCTACACGAATAACCATGCTAAAAGCCCAAAATCTCAAAAAATCCTACGGAAAGCTCCCTGTTCTTAAAGGAATCGACCTCGAAGTAAAACCCAAAGAGGCCGTCTCGATTGTGGGTAGCTCGGGGGCAGGAAAAACAACCTTACTACACCTACTGGCAACACTCGATAATCCTGATAGTGGTGAGGTGTGGTTTGAAGACCGCCCTTTACATAAGCTCTCGGATAAAAAACTAGCGCATCTGCGTAATCAGAATTTCGGTTTCGTTTTTCAATTTCATAATCTCTTACCCGAGTTTACAGCACTTGAAAATGTGACGCTACCTGCTTTAATCGCAGAAAATCGTCGTAAAAGAGAAATTTCTGAGCGCGCCTATCAGCTTTTGGAGACTTTAGGAGTAGCCCAGCGTGCTGACCACAAACCTTCTGAACTTTCGGGAGGAGAACAACAACGGGTTGCCGTCGCACGAGCCTTGATCAACCAGCCCAAAGTACTTTTTGCTGACGAACCTAGCGGAAACCTTGATGTTACCAACGCCGAGAAGCTACATCAGTTATTTTTCTCCTTGCGAGATGAGCTTGACCTCACGCTTGTCATCGTCACCCATAACCCTGAACTGGCCGAGATGACGGATCGCAGTATTCGTCTGGCGGATGGGAAGTTAGCTTAGCGTCGTCTTTACCTCCGAACTTCCTTCTAGCGTCCTATGCACAGGGCATTTATTGGCAATGCTTTTAAGTCTTTCGCGCTCTTGGCCACCTAAGTCCCCTTGAAGCTCA
>CAZNAK010000023.1:0-6783 GCA_964570645.1 uncultured Cytophagales bacterium
ATTTTATCCGTCAGCGTTTCTTTCGGAATAAGGCTGCGGTATTTGGGTTGGTGGTTATCATAATAGCCATTATGGTTGCCGTCTTGGGGTTCTTGATTATTCCTGACAAAACACCCGATGCGAACGAAGGCTCGGTTAGGATCAGTAAAAAAGCACCTGGCTTTGAATCATTGATTATTAAGATTCGTCAGAAGTACGAAGCTCCCCAGGAAAGTTTTCTTGTGCGGCTTTATTTCGGAGAAGAAAGCCCATATATCATTGAACCCATCAAATCATATCGCTTTGTTGGGGATGAGGTGCATTTTAACCTCATCGGAAGCGGTGCAGGGACACCCATTAAACAACGAATTTTAGATATTTCTCGTCCTACTTATGCCTCCTCTTTAGTAGTGTTAGGTGGGATGGATAGCCTACCGCCCGCAGAGGTGATGTATCAGCTACGGATCGACTCGATTGGCAACGACACCACCGTACGCTACCTAGATCCCAACAAAGAATACGTAGAAATAAAATTATCAGAACTAAAAGAAGAGTTCGAGAAAAATAATATCGAAAAACGTAAGTTTTGGTTAGGGACAGACCGGTCGGGGCGCGATGTGTTGAGTCGCTTGCTTTACGGAACGCGGATTTCTTTGATGGTGGGGCTTATAGCAGTACTAATTTCTGTCTCTCTGGGTGTTACCTTAGGGGCACTGGCGGGCTACTTTGGTGGCTGGCTAGATGACGCGATCACATGGTTGATGACAGTCGTCTGGTCAGTGCCAAGCATTATGCTCGTCATTGCCATCAGCATCGCTTTTCAGGATCGAGGTCTAGCGGTTACTTTTGTAGCCGTTGGATTTACCATGTGGGTGGATATTGCACGTGTGGTACGCGGACAAGTGAAAGCCACACGCAAAAAACTATACATCCAAAGTGCCAAGGTATTTGGATTACGAAACGACCGCATCATTTTCCAACATATTTTACCCAATATCTTGGGTCCGATTATCGTCTCCATTACCGCTAACTTTGCCAACGCGATCCTGATTGAGGCAGGGCTAAGTTTTTTGGGGCTAGGTGTACAGTTGCCCACGCCCTCTTGGGGGATGATGTTACAGCAGGGCTTTCGGAGTACCGATAGCTGGCATTTGATCTTTTTCCCAAGTATCTGTATTAGCTTATTGGTGCTAGCCTTCAATCTGTTAGGCAACGGACTCCGAGACGCTTACGATCCACATCACCGCTAAAACGCTCACGATGAACCTTCCCATAGAAGACCGATTACAAATACGAGAACTCGAACTTAACAATCTCTTTGAGGTCATTCGAGCGATCAACAGTAATGTTACCGAAGAGAATCTTTACAGAATTTATAAATTTACCCTGAACTCTAATGCTGACCTCAGTAAACTGGCCCTAATTGTTCATACAGAAAACGAAAACTGGATTACCAAAGTCTCTTTTGGGGCGACTAAACCCGAGGAGGGATATCGTTTTGATTACGCTCAACTGGAGCCTTTTGGTCGTAAAGATGGCGAACCACAGCCCGCCCCTGCCTTATTTTCAGAATTTGACAGCCTTATCCCTATTGTACACAAAGAGAAGGCACTCGCCTTTGTACTGGTCGGAAGTGCAAAGCGTGCATCCACAGAAGAGGTACTTGACCTCAACTTTATTCGCACGCTCTCCAATATTATTTTGGTTGCGGTAGAGAATAAAAAGTTTGCGCGGAAGGAAAAACGCCAAGAGGCATTACGCCGTCAGCTAGACCTTGCCAAAGATGTTCAGAACCTGCTTTTTCCGAAAGAACTTCCTTATTCGGAGCGACTAAAAGTGGCTGCCAATTATCATCCACATCATACCGTAGGAGGGGATTATTATGATTTTATCCCGATTGGTGATGATCGTTTTTTGATCTGTGTAGCCGACGTGTCGGGCAAGGGAGTGCCTGCGGCGATCTTGATGTCTAACTTTCAGGCGGCTTTGCGCGTCATGGTGCGGCACACAAACGACCTACGTGTCATTGTGGAGGAGCTTAATACGCTCATTATCCAGAACTCTGGCGGCGGAAGCTTTATCACTGCTTTTTTTGCTATCTATAACTTCACTACGCGCTCACTTACTTACATTAACGCAGGGCATAATCCTCCTTTTTTGTTTAAGGGTGATGAGCTGCACTATCTGAACGATGGTACGACCGTAATTGGTGGGTTTGACCCTTTGCCGTTCCTAAATATCGCGACGCTCAATAACCTCAATCGCTTTATGTTGTTTTGTTTCACTGATGGTTTTACGGAGACCTACAATCCTGAGGGCGAGGAGCTTGGTGAGGAACAACTCGCTCAATATATCCGAACTAAACTTGCCTTAGATCCCGCTGAGTTGCACGAAGACTTGCTCAACTTCTTGAATCAGTACAAAGGCGATGGTAAACTCGCGGACGACGTAACCTTAATCTCGTGTCGGGTAGATAACCGTGAATAGAGCAGACTCAAAAGTCTAAAGTACCCATTTGGGCGCACCGTACTGCCAGTATTTGTTGGTTTTACCCATATATGTCAGCGGATGCTGACTTTATTATAGGCACGAGCGAGGACGCTCGCGCCAAGTGGGGAGTTAACCATCCTTATTTGTGCCAAATATTATCAGTAAGGCAGCAATTATTCCTGGTATCCAACCCACAAAAACCGTTAGTGCAGTTACAAGAGCGAAAAAAATTACTCCACGGTCAAGGACAGCTAAAGGAGGAAGAGTAAAGGCACAAACAATACGTAAAGCTTTTTTAAAAAATGAGCCTTGATGACTACCGTTATTTTGTGATGGACTACTCTCATGGAATGTAACGTTCCCTCTTTCTATTTGTACACTGTTTAAATCCCTCAATATTTCTTCACCTTGCCTGAGCGCACTATTTACAGCATTCTCCTGTGCTGAGTGCGTTTCATTTGTTTCATGGAAGCGCCTCATAGACATACTTTCCAAGCTCGGAAATTGCGATAAGGTGTTATTCTGATCACAATGCCCTTCGGAGTACTCCCAGCTATCTTTCAAGAATGCAGACTTACAAACGGCACAGAAGACAACTGTATCCCCATGCTTGAGTTTTTCACCTGTTATGGGGTCATGTCTTCCTTGATTTAAGAAAGCAGCATGGAATCTTCTATCAACGGTGTGCGTGTAAACCATAGAAATTACGCCTTCAGTCCTCTCATAACTTCTTCAACTTTTGAAGTATAGATGTCATCGGATAATATTCCTTTGAGGTATAATTTCTCTAAACGTTCAAGTTTCTTTGCCGCTTCCTTATCTTGATCTTTACGAGTAAAGGCAGAAATAATAATACCTAATATTGGGGTTAACAAAAAGGAAATCAGGAAGTGTAGCCAGAAGCCTCCTTTTTTTGATCGAAAGCTGTAACCAATTAAGGCACAAACGCCTGAGTAAATGAGAAAAAGAAACAAGAGAAAGAAAGGCATAATTCTAAATCTTTAAGGACTGAGGAATTTATTTGTATCCTTCTGACCTCTTAACCGCCAAAAGGGTAAGAAAACTTTGATAATTTAAAAGTGCATCTTACTTTTGATTTAACCCAATCAAAAATTGAGTTTTCCTCACCCAAAAAATGATAGTTATGAAGACATCTGTTGGAAATAAGTTATTTGCGCTTAGAAAGGAAAGAGGCTTGACGCAATTAGATATGGCGTTACTACTAGACGAACCTGAGACTACTTACGCGCGTTATGAAAGAGGAGAAAGCAAAGTTGATTATAAAAAGCTAATCAAATTTGCTGAAAAGCTGAATGTTTCACTTGCTGAGTTTCTACCTGAAACATCTTCCGTGAATAATACAGGTGCTAACAATAGCCATTCACAAGGAAGTGGACTCATTTTAGGAAATCAGTATTTTTACTATGGTGATAGTGCTTTAAAAGAGGGCTTTGCAAGGGAGAACGAAAAACTATCTCTTGAAAACCAAGTCCTCAAAGAAAAACTCGAAGCCTTAGAACGAAAAATGGAGGAGATTTTAGCGAAAATGTAAAAAATCCACTTATCTTAAATTGCTCCATGTGAACCTAGCAACTATGAGTAAAAAACTAATCCGTTTCGACTGGGCAATGAAAAAATTGCTTCGCCACAGAGCCAACTTCGGGATTTTGGAGGGTTTTCTGTCCGAACTCTTGCGTTTTGATGTAACGATTGAAAGTATTCTGGAAAGTGAGGGCAACAAACAAGATGAATACGATAAATACAACCGAGTTGATATTTTGGTCAAGTCCGATAAGAACGAGTTGATGCTGGTCGAAGTGCAGAATGATTCTGAGGTCGATTACTTTCATAGAATGCTCTATGGTGTTTCAAAATTGGTAACAGAATACATCAAGCAAGGTGAGCCTTACGGTACAATTAAAAAGATTTACTCCATCAATATCGTTTATTTTAGTTTAGGTCAGGGAGAAGACTATGTTTATGAGTCTAAAAACGAGTTCGTGGGCTTGCATGACAAGGATATTCTACGCCCCACAGCTATACAGACACGAAACTACGGGTTAAGCAAAGTCTCTGATATTTTTCCTAAATACTACATCTTGAACGTAAATAATTTTGATGATGTGGCGAAAAATACGCTTGATGAGTGGGTATATTTCCTTAAAAATAGCGAAGTAAAAGAAGAATTTAAAGCCAAAGGTCTGGACAAAGCCAAAGAGCGGTTGCGTTATGAGTCGCTAAGTCCAGAAGAAAAGAAGATGTACGACCGCTTTCAGGAGAATAGACGTATTGAAAATAGTGTAATTTACACAGCTAAAGAGGAAGAAAAACAGAGAATTGCTAAAAGTGCAATAGAAAAAGGGCTTGATGACCAAATTATTTCAGAATTAACTGGATTAAGTTTGTCACATATCGCTGAAATAAGAAAAGGCAAGTCTTAAAATTAATTACCAACTTCATAATTTCGTTTCTTCCAATTTTCCGTATCCACTTCCTCAGCGAGTTTTAATGCTCCTTCTTCCGTTCCCGTTGCTCTGGAAAGAATCGCCATGACTTTCAAGTATTGTAGAAAATCATTTAACTTTTTGAGTTCTGTGGTTAGTGGCAGCCTGACCACAAGTTCGGTATTTGTGCGCTCAACGATCATAGCTTTTTTGTTCTAGTTGATAAACGAAAGTTTGAGGGAAGAGTTCCAACCCCCTAAAACTTCGCCCCCACCACAACTTTCTTCTGAATCGTCCGCGTGTTACCGTTCAGATCAAAAAGGTCAATCAGGATGATGTAGTAACCGACTTTGGCTTTTTCGCCGTCCTCGCGGATGCCATCCCAAGTCAGTGAGCCACTTACCGCGAGCGTCTGGTTGTCCACCAACCGACGAATCTTACGTCCCCGCACATCGTAAATAGCAATGCTTACCACCTGCCCAACGGCATCGCACTCGTAGTTAATTTGCACAAAGTCACGGAAACCGTCCCCGTCGGGGCTAAAAACTTCGTGGGAGAGACTAAAGCAGTCGTCAAGCTGCGCGTTATTCGGGTTTTCTAGGTTTTGGGAGTTCAGGTAGCCCGGCGTACCAAAACCTGCCGTTGCCGCCGCCGACTGCCAGTTGTTCGGGTCGTTGGTAGGAGCATCAAAGCTGATACGCTCCAAAGAAACACCCTCATCGTCGGGGATTAAACCAAACTGAAAGTCATCCAAGTAGTCGAAGCGGTCAAAAACTTCATTAGCAGGGTTCAGCAAAATCACTTCGCCTTCGGTATCCGAGTAGGTTGGTACGTCCATCTCCACAAACCGCTCGCTGCGTCCGTTCGGATATTGCAGCAGCAACTGCCCGTTATCTTCATTGAAGGCATAGTATTCGTTGGGTTCGATGACCAACACCTCCTCGCTGAGCGTCTTGGGCGCGTTGATTTGCCCGTCGCTGTCGAGGTTTGCCAGTTGCCAGCCTTGCAAGCTGATGTATTTTTCCGAACGATTATAAAGCTCGACAAAATCCGTCCCGCCCACAGGTGGGTTAAAGAGAATTTCGTTGAGGATGATGTCGCCCGTCTCGCCCGTTTCGGGAAGCACAAAGGTTGCCGTATTCTCCTCCCCAATAAGGTTACCGAGGCAGTCCGTTGCATTCCCGACCGTGACGGTATAGACCGTTCGGATCTGCAATTCCGTGGCTAGCCGCAGACGCACTTCTTTGTCAGAAACCACTTCCACGCCCGAAATCGTGATGCCGTTATCAATCTCAAAGGTGGCAAATTGAAGCTGGTCAAGGGCTAGTTTTTCATCAAAGCGAAGCAAAACCGTTTGTACGTTTTCTACAAAGGCTTTTTCTAACTTCGGTGAACGGTTATCGGGGTTATTTCCCGTAATCGAATTCTCTGCCCCCGGCGTTCCTCCTTGCGATGCCTCCGAAGCCCGCCAGTTCGATTCCTCCCCACACGGATTGCTCGTATCAATCATTTCGAGCGAAAATCCACCATCTTTTTTCTCCGAATCGCGATACCAGTCGTCGCTGTATGTGATCGAAAAAATCAAATCTCCCGAAATCGTTTGCAGCGTCAGTGGCTCACCTGTATTATTTAAAGACGGCATCCCCGATACCCCTAACGTCCGCCCAAAACGTACATAATCGTCCGCCGTGCTGGTGGCTGTCAGGATGAGGTATTCGTTCGGGAAAATTGTCGTGGAAGGCAGTTGCGCCTGCCCTGTTGCGTCGGTCAAGACGACCTCTCCTAAGCCGATAATTTTATCCGTCGGATTGTAAAGCTCTAAAAACTCCGCTTCGGGAAGACCCACTACGGGTGCAGGGTCAGCATGAAT
>CAZNAK010000023.1:6793-8857 GCA_964570645.1 uncultured Cytophagales bacterium
GAATCTCGGTAATCAAAAGCTCATTGAAGGCAGGGCTTGCCCCGATGCCAAATGTAAGCGTTTGTGAGGTGAGAATATTTCCCGCACAGTCCGCCACCACATTACCGAAAGTAAGCGCGTATTCCAGGCTTGCGTTGAGCGGCGCAGAGAGATATAGCAACACCGTCCGATCATCCGAAACGACAACGGAATCTACCGAAATACCGTTATTGATTGCGTAATTGGCTTCCAGAAGTGTCGTTTCGTCCATTTTTTCGTTGAAAACGACTTGCAAAAGCTGATCGTTGAGTACATTCACGCGCTCGGCTTCGGGAGCCGTAAGGTCTGGATTGGAGGCAAAAACGGAATTTCTTGCCCCTGGCGTTCCCCCGATGCTGGCAACGGATGCCGTCCAGTTGTCGGCTTCTCCGCAAGGGTTCGACGGATCAATAATTTCGAGCGACCAACCGCCATCGTCCTTGATTTCGTCATTGTACCAATCGTCATCGTAGGTGACAGAAAAAACGCTAGTCCCGTCAATGCCCTGAACTTCGAGTGTCTCCCCGCCGTTGGTCAAACTCGGAAAACTCGACACCACCACCGCACGTCCAAACTGTGAAAGCTCCGCCTGTGCCGAAGAAGAACACAAAATCACATATTCGTTCGGAGAAATGACTTCGCTCGGAAGCTGTGTTTCGCCGCCACCATCAACGAGTTTAAGGCTGTTGAGGCTGACAATCGTTTCGCCTTGATTCAAAATTTCGAGGTACTCAAACTCAGGTAAGCCGACAGCAGGGGTAGGATCAGCAAAAATTTCTGTAATTACAATTTGGTTAGGTGCAGCCGAAACGCCCACACCGAAAGTAAAGGTAAACGCCTCCAAAACGTTACCTGCACAGTCAGGATGCCCTTGAATGACGATCTCATAAAACGCATCTTCGACGGCGCGCGGCGAGAGAACGATCTGGATTTCGCGATCACTGGCAACGATAATTTCTCCAATGCCGATACCACCGCTCAAGGTATAATTACTGCGGTCCGTAAGTTCTAGGCTGTCAATTTTTTCTGAAAACGTCACCACCAAAAGGCTATCTCCGAGGAGCGTCACGCTCGTTACCGTCGGTGGAATTGTATCAGGATTTGCCCCAAAAACGGAGTTTTGTCTCCCCGGTGTTCCGCCCAACGTGTCCGCCGAGGCGATCCAGTTATCGGCTTCGCTACAAAGGCTGGTTGGGTCGATGAGTTCGAGCGACCAACCGCCCGCCGCTTTGATGGCATCTCGATACCAGTCGTCGGAGTAGTTCACGCGATGAATTTCCTGTTCCGAAAGGTTAGTCAAAACCAGCAGCTCGCCGCCGTTTGATAGTCCGGGGAAGCTCGGCACAGAAACAATATTCGGCGTAAGGGCTGCTAATTCGTCAAAGTTCGACGAAGAACACAAAACCAAATAGGAGTTGGCAGGAATGGAAACTTCGGGGAGGTTGATCGTATTTCCGCCATCCGTCAAAGTCGTTTTATCCAAGCCCAGAAGGTCGTTGGTGGTATTGAAAATTTCGATGTACTCTGCGTCGGGCAGAGCAACCTGTGGCGTAGGGTCTGCCATGATTTCGGTGATGAGAATCTCGAACGGCTGCGGCTCGCGTCCCCGTCCGAAGGTGCGCGAATCCGTGCCTACGTTGCCCACACAGTCCCGCGCACCCGTGACCGTGAAGGTATAAATGACATTATCTTGAATCGGGTTTTGAAAAATGACACGCACTTGCTTTGTTCCTAAGACTTGCACCTCGGCAACGCCCAAACTGATGCTGTAATTAGCTGGATTTGAAAGCGCAGCGCGGAGTAAAACCTCCGAAAAAGTGACATTCACTGCCGTATCTCCTTCGACCTCAAAAACCGCAATTTCGGGCGTGTCCGAATCGGGATTTGAAGCCGCGACGGAGTTCGGACGCGAAGGTGTGCCGCCTGTCGGGTCGTCGGAAGCGCGCCAGTTGTTGGCTTCTCCGCAAGGGTTGCTCGTGTCGATCATCTCCAAGGAGTAGCCGCCGTTTTCCTTCGTAGGGTCGCCGTACCAAGCGTCGTCATACT
>CAZNAK010000023.1:8867-10776 GCA_964570645.1 uncultured Cytophagales bacterium
TCCACGGCAAAGATGAAATTCCTTGCCGTATCCAGCAAAGTCAGCAATTCGCCACCGTTCGACAAACCCGGAAATCCCGTTACGCCAACCGTTCGCCCTGCCGTGAAAAGGTCTGCCGTCGTGGTGCGTGTTAGAGTCAAATACTCGCCTGCGGCAAGGAAAGTATTGGGCAAAGTCGTTGAACCCGTTCCGTCTTCCAGTTGGATGGTCGCCAAGTTGATGAGCTTAGAGCTACGATTGAAGATTTCAAGGTATTCTGCGTCGGGCTGCCCTACTTGCGGGTCTTCGTCCGCCATAATTTCGGTAATCAAGACCTCAAAAGCGGCGGGCGTTGTGCCGATGGCGAAAGATGCCGTATCATTTTGAGCCACTCCCAGACAGTTTGAGAGGTTTTGGATGACAAGATCATAGACCGTGTTCGGATCAATCGGTGTAGAGAAACGGAGTTCAACTTGGTTGATGTCCTTAAAAATGACCTGTGAAACCGTCAAACCGGCTACATTATAATTCGCCGTTCGGACCATCTCAATGCTATCGGGCTGCTGCGTGAGTCTGACCAAAAGGGAGTCCGTCGCCGTGATTTCTACGCGTTCAATTTGTGGTGGATTAGAGGCTACTGAAATGCCATTTACGGAATTGACCGTTCCGGGTGTTCCGCCGACGGGGGCTTCGGAGGTCTTCCAGTTGAGGCTGTTTTCGCAGGGGCTAGTCAGATCAATTTTTTCGAGTGAATAGCCACCTTCTCGCGTCGAGTCGTTGTCGTGCCACGCGTCGTCGTACGTGATTTCGTCGATGACCGCACCGTTTTGACCCAAGATTTTTAATGTCGTTCCACCGTTTACCAGTGAAATCGAAGATACCCCCAGCGTATTTCCAAAAGTTTGAAAATCCGTGGTGTCGGAACGCGAGCACAGAATCAGGTAGGTTCCCGCTGGGAAAGGGTAAGCGTCAAGCGTCGTAAAGCTCGTTCCGCGCTGAATTTGCACGCCAAAAAGGTCAATCGTGCGCCCTGAGTTATTGTAAAGTTCCAAAAACTCCCCATCAGGCAAGCCAACGGCAGGTGTAGGGTCAGCAAAAATTTCGGTGATGAGAATAGCGCCTTCGTTGGGTTCAGCAGGCAGGCTAAAACTGATGTTTTGGGAGGTGATTTGGTTGCCCAAAAGGTCGCGGACGTTTGTGATATTGATCGTGTAAGTCATCCCGAATTGCAAAGGCGAAGGTAAATCCAGCGTCACCTCGCGCGGTCTGGAACTGGTCACGTCGGCATCTAGCGGCTGCCCCAAGGTAGTGATGGAATAGTGGTTGAGTGCCTCGGCAGTAACAAAATTAAGGGCTTCGTTAAAGATAATCGTGATTTCCTCCAGATCGTTTACGATGACATTAAGAGCGCGTGGCGGATCATTATCCAAGCGAAATTGATGTACCGAAGTCGGCGCAATTTCTCCCGTTTGTAGCGTCACCCCACCGATGGAAGCGGTCAAGAGGTAGTTTACGCCCGAAGCGAAAGTCGAATCAAAGGCTAAATGTACGATGTTCGGATCGTTGGCATCCACCACGGCAGAAATGGATTGGTCAAAGCCTCGGTTTACCGAAAATTTGGTCGGATCAGCCGCCGAGACCGCCACTACGTCGGACTCATAAAAGACATCAACGAGATTCGCCCCAACCGCTGCGACTGCTGTAATTTTGGAATCGTAGGGAAAACTTTCGGACGCGCTCGTAAGGACATTTCCCGCAAGGTCAGCCACATTCGTGACCGTGAGGGTGTAGGTGTTGCCCTCGGTGAAAGTGCTGGCAAATTCAAGCTGATAGGTCGTCGCGCTGACCGCTGTGACCGTCGTTGCTGTTCCGATACCGAGGTTGATGCTGTAATTTCCGCCTACCAGTGCCGTCGCATCCACATCTTCCG
>CAZNAK010000023.1:10786-13257 GCA_964570645.1 uncultured Cytophagales bacterium
AGGTAATTTGGACGAGATTTAAACCAATCGGAAGTACCTCGGCGATACCTGGGGCAAGCGTCGAGAAGTTAATCGTTTGGGCAGGCGTAAGGGCATTTCCTTGTTGATCCTGCGGAAACTCTACGGTCAAATCCAGACTTGCCTGATCGTTGATACTTGCTCCAAAGGTCAAAATGATCTCGGATAAATCCAGCGAGTTTTGTACTGCCGCCACAGGACTCCCAAAGCCACTCAGACTGTAAAATGCGGTATTAGCGGAAGTGGTTGCGTCCATCGGTTCGGAAAACTCCACGTGAATCTGCGTTGTACTTACGGGAACGACTGCTGAAACACTCGGCGGATTGGGGTCATAAATAAACGTCCGTGTTCGGGTAGTCATCTCGTTGCCTTGAAGATCTTGCACATCACGGATAGTGAGTTCGGAGACGAGGTTTGGCGTAAAGTTGGTCGCAAAACTAACCCGTACACGATTTGGATCGGTACTGCTTACCTGTGCGCTGGTAGCAAACTCATTGACGGGAATTTCGAGTTCGTAATTATTCAAGATCTGGGCGGTAGTCGGATCGATGGGTTCATCAAAAATAATTTCGAGTTGATTGTTTGAGACGGCAATTACACAGCCCATCGGACAGACATCAGGGCGGTCGTCGTCATTTTGAAAGGTTAGGACAACGGGTGTTGTCATCACGTTTGCCGTTGGGGAAGCCGTGTCGGCGATGCCGTTTATCGTCAAGTCAATATCAGTATCCTCGGGGAAAGGATCAGGAAAAAAGAGGTGTACTAAAGCGGGATTTGCGGCATCCAATACAGCAGAAAGTGGGGTTGGCGTACCGATATTTATGCTGTAATTCGTAACTGTTTCGGCGGTGGTTTCGTCTGAGGCTTCGTTGAATAACACGTCAATCGCGTAAGGCGTAATGACTGTCACCGACAAAGGAACGGGCGGGGCGGAGTCGTCAAATACAAAGGTAAAAGTTGCGCTGCTTGCCAGGTTTCCAAGGGTATCAGCGACGTTATTTACTGTCAAGGTGTAGGTTGCACCTGTCGTGAAGGTTGTTCCGAAATCCACAAAGACAATGTTGCTTGCCGAGCTGCTCAAGACGGCATTGGTCGCCGTTCCGATGCCCCCGTTTACGCTATAATTACCCGCTGTACTTGCCGAGGGGGCAGTTACAGGCTCAGAAAAGGTGACGATCAGTTGGTTGGGCGGCGATCCACTTACGCCCGTGATGTTGGGCGGGATGTTGTCATAGGTGAAGTTTTCGTTTGTGGTCACGATGACGTTTCCTGCTGCGTCGGTTACGCCCGCGATGTTGAGGGTACTGTTAAAAATGAAGGAAGAAGGAAAAACCAGCGTCACAAAATCTTGCGTGGCGGGATCAAGCGTGGCAGAAACGGGGTTAGTTGTGCCGTTGAGGGTGTAATTGGTGAGGGTTTCGGCGGTAGTTTGGCTCAAGGCTTCGTCGAACTGAACGATAACGGTCGTGCTATTCGAGACCGTTGTTCCCGTCACGGTAGGCGGTGTGGTGTCCAGAAAAACAGAAAGCGAAATATCGTCGGCACGAAACTCATCTCTGCGTCCGCTTGCACCAAAGAAGTAGTTCAGACCAATAAAGTCCATGCTGGTCAATGCGCTATTATTGAACGTCCCGATAGAGACATAATTTATTCCTCCCGTCACATCGACAAGAATCTCCCATGTCCCCCCGACAAGGCGCCTCACCCGAAAGCGAAGCTGCGAACTGGTCGGGAAATTAGGCGTAGCATTATAGGTAAAAATATCCGTCTCCGCTCCTCCCGTAATCGAAATCACCCGTAATTCATCTTCCTTTTCGATGGCATAAGCATTGATTGTTGGGTTGGGCGTATTGCCCGTATCTTCAAAGAGGTTGGCTTGATTGGCGGCAAGATAAAAACGAATGTTGTCGTTAGCATCCAGCGTGCTGGGGGTCTCTACCAGAAAATCCCATTGTAAATCCTGTGCGTTAAGGTTTAGCGTTGCGGTAAGCTGTGAGCTTAAGTAAGCTTGACGATTGCCGCTTCCGCCCGAAGGGGCATCCGCCTGTAAAAAGTTTGTTGCATCTACAAGGTAAGGCGCCGTCAGTGTAACACCCGGTCCCGATCCACCCACATAAGATGCGCCATCCCAAGTGGGGTTGTTGGTAAAGTCGCCGTCGGAGAAATTATCAGAAAAGAACTGAGAGAAGGAGAATGCTGGGAGAGCCAGAAATAAGCTAAACAGGATATATCGAATCATAATACAAAGGTCACAATATAAAGAGTCATAGAGATCAAAAATACAGGAAAGAAGCAGAAAGTACGACGAAGAAGGGTTAAGTTTTTATGAATGTTCTTCGGGATAATTTCTTTTTTGCCATGAAGTATTAGTCCGGACTCGCTTAAGTATTGAAGACTACGGATAATTCTTATTCTAACATATTGAGTAACGCAGCGGGGCACCATGGAAGTCG
>CAZNAK010000024.1:0-4888 GCA_964570645.1 uncultured Cytophagales bacterium
TGGGTTAGCCCTGATTTCCAACGAGATCTCAATCGTTTTCTTGGTTATTCTACCCCTAATTCTCTACACCTTCACCGACGTTAAATGGGGTGATATGCTCGTATTAGCCATTCCGTTTTGTTTAACGCTGGTTGGATACATACGGGCACAAAACTTCTTTTCGACAGACCCCGTGCAGCTCTACGATCTTATCAATAATCCCTTTTTAAATGCTAGCTTCTCGGAAGTTTGTGCGACCTTGATTTTTGTAGGGGGAAAATACCTACAAATCCTACTTTTTCCGTTTGATCTTTCACACGATTATTCTTTCAATCAGATTCCGCTCAAGACGTTTGTTGACCCGATTGTATGGGTAACCTTGATTTTTTACGCAGTGGGCTTTATCATCTCGATAGTGACTTTGTTTCGTCGTCGTAACGTAATTAGCTTTGCTTTTTTGTATTTTATTATTTCGTTGGTGCTTACTGGATTTGTCAGTAATCTGGTTTTTCCAACGGGAACACTAATGTCAGAGTCGCTCCTCTACATTCCCTCTCTGGGCTTATGTATCGGATCGGTGTATCTAATTTATTATTTAGTTGAAAATATCAGAGGGTTCAGGGCATCCGAAAAGTCTCGTGAGCGCGTCTATGGAATCGCATGGATTATTTCTGTTTGCCTGATCGTTGCCTTATCTGTACGTACACATTCAAGAAGTCAAGACTGGGAAAACTCTTTTACATTGCTTAAAGAAGACGTTAACCATGCACCTCAAAGTGCCAAAATTAGAAATCTACTTGCTAACGAATACCTGGTGAAATCCGAGGTTGCAGACAGTCCCAGTGAGAAGTTAAACCTCATCAATGAGGGTATTATGCACCTTAAAAAGGGATTAGAGATATACCCACAAAACGCGGAGGCATGGGTACTGCTCGGGAATACAGAAATGGCAGTCAATGACCCCATAAAAGCGCACGCCTGCTACATGAAAGCTATCGAAATTGACTCCACGGAAGAACGCGCCTACAAAAACCTAGCGGAGATTGAGATTGAGCGAAAAAACTACACGAATGGAATCTTTTATACCAAAAAGTGGATTCAATATCAGTCAAAAAGCTCCGCAGTCACTGCCTTTGATAAAGCAGATGCCTTTACGCAATTGGGGGATCTGTTCGCCAAATTTGACAGCCTGGATTATGCGATCATTGCTTACAACACTGCACTCAAGCAGAACCCTGAAAACGTGATGTCTTACGTTGGACTAGGGCTTGCAAGCGAGCGAAAAAGCGGTAGTATGACCACTGCTATCCAGAACTTCCGTAAAGCCCTACAATATGACCCCACAAATACCGTAGCTTTACAGCACCTTGGCTTATCGCTAGCCAGAAAAGGCGATTACGAGGGAGCAACTAAAAGCTTGAAAGAAGCGATCCGTATCGAAGAAGATAACCCTGGCTTGTATCGAAATCTTGCACAGATCTACGAAGAGCAAGATAAAGAAGAACTTGCTAATTCGTACTACCGGAAAGCACAAGCACTAGACTAACACGATCGGCTATTTGTTGGGAAGTACACGACCTCAAAAAAACTTTATTGTACTGGCAACCTTTTCTACTTTTAGCTCTCTATAAAAGTAAAAACTGGCTTCTGGCTTGAAAACCGCATCATTACACCAATATCTCATCCAGCGTTGTCTAAAAAAAGACCGCCAGGCACAGCGTGAGCTTTATCGGCTTTATGCCGACGCGATGTTCACGGTCTGTGTGCGGATGTTACGCGACCGTGATGCGGCACAGGACGCTCTGCAAGATGCTTTTGTGGATGCCTTCACAAAGCTACACACCTTTCGGGGAGATGCCTCCTTTGGAAGTTGGCTCAAGCGGATTGTCGTTAATCGTTGTCTGGCAGAAATTAAACGACATAAACGGATGCCATTCACGGATAGTGAGGACGAAGATCTAGCGCGGATTCCCGATAATAACGAGCCTGAACCCGATTGGAACTACCAAATTAACGCAATCAAGCGAGCCGTCGAGGAGCTTCCAGAGGGCGCGCGCACGGTACTCAACCTGTATTTATTTGAAGGGTACTCACATGAGGAAATTTCACAAATCCTAGAGGTCACTGTCTCGACTTCAAAAGCACAATATAGTAAAGCCAAAAAGAAATTACGGCGTATTTTAGAAACGAAACCACAGCTCCAGCATGGATAAATTAAAGCAATTCATTAACGACCACTACGAGCCTGAACCGCTCGACAAAGCTCCCGACTTTACTTGGGAAAATATTTCGACACGCCTCGATGAAGTGGAGCGCAAGCGTAAGGGCTTCGTCTTGAATCACAAAATCTTACTAAGACCATTAGCAGTAGCTGCGGCAGTCTTAGTACTGCTTGCTGCTGGTGTAGGGCTTTGGTTACCCTCGGAGACGGGCAGTAGTTTTGCTAGTCAGTATCCTGAACTTGCCGAGACGGAACAATTCTATCAGCAGGTTTTACAAGAGAAAGAAACGCAAATCCAGCAGCGCGTAAGTAATGAAGTTTACCAAGAGGAAATTGACCTTCTCGAAGAGGAGTACCGCCTACTACGCGAAAGCCTACACGAGCAGACCAACAACGAGGAAATTATCCGCTCAATGATTGAGAATTATCGCCTGCGTGTTGACTTGTTAGAGGGGCTACTGGAACAACTCAAAGAACAAGAACCTAGGAACAATGAAACATATAGCTAAAGTTTTAGGTATTTTGAGCCTGATTCTATGGGGCTCAATGGTCGGCCATGCGGAAAAAGTACCCACCGATGAGATCGAGGTCTCCCGAAAGATTGAGGAGGAGTTTCGTGCCTTACCTAACATTAAGGTCAATCTTAAAAATAAATATGGGCGTGTTGAAATCCAATCTTGGAAAGAGGAGAGAGTCAAGGTGGAAGTCGAGATTATTGCCTCAGGTGGCAGCCGTGAGCAAGCTCAGCGTACGCTAGACCGTGTCGAGATCGTGAGACGCGAGACGGAGAGCTATTTTTCTGCTGTCACCGAGTACAAGAGTGCTAAGTCCTCGGGTGGGGGGGTTCTTTCTAAACTTCAAAACG
The DNA here is from genome assembly GCA_964570645.1 of uncultured Cytophagales bacterium. GTDB lineage: Bacteria > Bacteroidota > Bacteroidia > Cytophagales > Bernardetiaceae > DAISIL01. The sequence goes on from CAZNAK010000024.1 coordinate 3,066, forward strand.
CGTTTATGGGTACGCAGACGGCTTTTACGAGTAGTAGTAACCTAAACGTTAAGGTGAATTATAAAATCACCCTCCCAGAGGAGGCGCAGATTGAGCTTGAACACAAGTTTGGTGACGTGGTGCTTTCTTCGCTTTGGGGAACGATTAAAGTTGACTTAGCACATGGCAACTTACAGGCATACGCTTTGCACGGGCGTGACTCCGAGTTGAGATTTAGCTACGGTGATGCCGAGATTGAGTCAGTCAACGAACTGGCTGTAAATGCGAAGTTTGCCAAAATCTATTTAGAAGATGCCAGAGAGATTCGCTGGGAAGGTGTCTCATCAGACCTGCAGCTCGTTTCGGGGCAAAGCCTAGAACTTCTAAAGTCCAAAAAAGACCGCATAGAAATTCAATATTTACAGGAACTTACAGGGGCAACGCAGTTTTCTAGGGTTATTATTGATGAGCTTTCGCGAAACCTCAATTTAAACACTGAATTTGGAAGACTTGAGGTTGATTTTTTAAAGTCGAGCTTTGAAACGTTTGATCTTTCTACACAATCCACAGAAGTTGCCATACGCTTGTCACGTGACAGTTATTATCAGCTTGACGTAGATGCACCTGATGATCGTCTGAGCTTCCCCGACATCTGGCAGCAGTTTTTGGGGGATAATGACCCTGAGACAGAAAATAAAATTGTTGGTGAAAATCGGGCTGTTCGTGGAGTAATTGGGCAAGGCACGCGCAAAAGTCAATTTCTTTTGCGCGGTCAAGGTGGACATATTCAAATTCAGGATTAAGCAATGACAGCGTAGTAGTCTCGTGCAAGACTACAACTTATTCTGAACTTTCAGCGCATCGCCTTTTTGAACTCCTTCAAGTATTTCCGCTCGGATACCGTCCGAAAGTCCAATTTTGATTTGTCGCTTCTCAAATTGCTGATCGCTAGTTTCAACTTCTACAAAGGTGGTATCATCAGCAAATAGTAAGCAGCTTTCCTTTACGGTCAAAACGCTGTCACGTCGGTCTAGTACGATATCAGCGTTAGCACTATATCCCGCCCGTACAAATTGTTCTTCTTTTAGCTCCAAATCTGCCTTGATGTCAAACTTGATTGCCCCCTCTTCGGCTACTCCTTTGGGGGCAATGAACTTCAGCTTTGCATCAAAGACCTCATCTTCTATGGCACCGATGGTCAATAGCAAGTCCATACCTGTACGAAGTTTACCAACCTCTGATTCATCTACTTTTCCCTGAAACTCCATTTCGTTCATGTTCGCGATTTGCGCCACGGTAGTCCCTTCATTGAAGGTATTACTCTCAATGACGGATGCGCCCTCTTTTACGGGAATACTCAGCACGGTTCCGCTTACGGTCGCCTTTACAAGCGTTGTCGTGGATCCCGCCTCACGAGGGGTGCCTTCACGGATAATTTGGAGGTTTTCTTTGGCTGCCGCTAGGTCTTGTTCTGCTAGGTCAAGGGAGATTTTTGCTTCCTGAAACTCCTGCTCTGCAATCACCTGCTGCTCAAAAAGCTGCTTTTGGCGATTAAAGTTTTGTTTGGCATTACGAAGGTTAATTTCTTGTCGCTGGAGGTTTGCCTCGGCGTTGGAAAGGTTCGCCATATTGGGAATAATTTTAATTTTGGCGAGTATCTGTCCACGCGTTACCCTGGTTCCTTCTTTCACGTAAAGCTTATCCAAAATACCAGAGACCTGCGGTTTGATGTCCACTTCTTTTTTGGGAACGATAGAGCCTGTGGCGACTGTTTTTTGAATAATTGTACCGACTTCGGGTTTTAATGTGTCATAAATGGTTTTCCTCACTTTTCGCTCAAAGAC
>CAZNAK010000024.1:4898-12802 GCA_964570645.1 uncultured Cytophagales bacterium
TTCTTGGTTTTTTCCTACAAAATAGTAAACAGTAAATGCAAGCGCACCAAGGAATAAAATTCCGAAGAACACTATTAAAAAATTTCTCATCATCCGAAAGGGTTGAAGCGGAGATGTTGAAAATGCTGGGGTGTAGTGAACTCAAGGTAGTGAAAAGCCTCAAGAAAGAAAAACTTCCTCATCTTTTCTATGAGTAGAAAAAGTGAGGAAGCTTGAAAAAGTTAATTGAATGAATTTTTTAGAACTCTAAGCCCGAAGAACGCCCAAGGTAAGTGACCGCACAACGGAATCCAATAAATGAACGGGCTGAATCTTGGTATTCAAAGTTACGCGTTCCTGTTTCGATATAAAAAGCGATGTCTTTCCAAGAACCACCACGAATGAGTTTACGTGGTTCATTTTCATCGTAATAAATCGGGTTCAAATCCCAAACTAACGGCACACTGTTCTCTGCATAAGCATCTTCGCACCACTCAGATACGTTACCCGCCATGTCGTATAAGCCAAAGTCGTTTGGAAAATATGCACCAACGGGGTTTGTATATTGGAATCCATCATCGTAATAATTACCACGTCCTGGCTTGAAGTTAGCCAAAGCACAGCCGCGTGCGTTTCTTACGTAAGGACCGCCCCAAGGATATTTTGCCATGTCACGACCGCCGCGAGAAGCATATTCCCATTCTGCCTCAGAAGGTAGGCGGAACATAGGCATCGGGAATTTCCCCTGCCCTTCACGTGCTTCGTTGAGGAACTGTGTACGCCATTCACAAAACTTGTGTGCAGCATTCCAGCTTACTCCTACAACTGGATAGTCGTCGTAGGCTGGGTGTGAATAATAATTTTCAACCATCGGATCGCCGTAGTGGTACGAGAAGTCATCCAACCATACGGTAGTATCTGGATAATATTTTTCCTTGATTTCTTCTTCGGATAATCCCTCTTCTTCTGCCGCCGTAGAGTCCTCAGGCATTGAGGAAAACTCTTCTAAGAACTGACGATATTCGTTGTTGGTGATTTCGGTTTCATCCATGTAAAAGCCACCGATGGTGATCTGTTTGTTCATGTTGATCCTTGAGGAAACAATATCTTCATCGGCTTGTCCCATGTGAAATACGCCCGAGGGCACTTGAACCATTCCATAAGGGATTTCTTGTTTCCAGCCTTCACGACCGAGAACTCCAGTAAGTTGTCCTTCGAGTGCCTTGCCTCCTCCTCCGAAGAGACAACCTTGTAAAATGAGGGCCAGCAAAGCCAACCCAAACCATTTACCTCTGCTAAGAATAAGCATTTTATTCATGATACACTTCTTTCAATTTTGTAGTTTTTCGTCCGTTTTGTTGGAGTCCGAAAAAGAACGGTGCGGTTAAATTTTCTATAACTAATAACTGAGTCTGGTCTCAATTATTACATTCGACAAAGGGATTTTTCTTTTTTATGTATTTTTCTAGTTCCTAAAAGCGGAATCGCGGTGTACGAATGATCGGTGGAGTAACCGCAGCCGGGACAGGTATGCGATATCCCAGGGAAATTTCGTGTGAAGTCGGTGCTTTTACCTCGCTTCCACTCGTGACCAGATCAATGGAATAGCTCATGGTTAGATTTTTACTTTCTAGGATGTGCATTCCGATCATAGCAACGGCTGCATCTGTTTCCGAGGAGACGCGTGCCCCACCGCCGACAAAATAGGTACTCATGTACGTAATCATCAGGTTAGTATCGAAAGAAAAGGTATTAAAGTCTGTCTTCACCAATGCCGTCGGCGCAAACGCCCAAGCAGTGCCTGCCTCTAGGTTTCCGCCTGCCATCAAATAGCTATGTGGCTCAAGTGAGGAAACATTTATATCTATACCATAGTCAAAAGTTGTACCTAACAGGTGGTCAAATCCAAGTCCGACATAATATTTGGGGTGCGAAAAATATACGCCAGCCCCCAGATCAGGCTGCCACTGATTAACTTTACCCTGTTCGATGATTGGCTGAAGGACAGGGTCGCCACCGTCACGCGGACGATATTGCGATGCGTCAATGACTTGGTTATAAAGCCCGCCCCGCACACCAAAAGAGAGACGGTGACCATAGTTGCCGATGTCAAGATGATAGGCGTAGGAGAGCTTAATCTGAGAACTTTGTAACGGTCCTGTTCTGTCCAGGGCGAGAATTAGCCCTAACCCACTATTTGCCGAGCCAATAGGTGCGCTCAGTTCAAATACTTGGGAAGAGGGGGCCCCACCGTCATCGAAAGTTGGGTCATAGCCCAGCCATTGTGAGCGATGCGATACGCCCAATACAAAATTATCAGTGTCTAAGCCCGCTACGGCAGGATTAAAGTACAGGCCTCGAAACATATATTGGCTAAACTGTGCGTCCTGCTGCCCAAAAACAGAAAGGCTAAAGCCCAGAAACAGACCTAAAAGGATAAAAAATCGTGTGTGTTTCATTTTTTTCATACCGATCCAACTAAAAAGTAGGGGAAAGGTAACAAAATCTACGTGTTAAAAGTAAGAATTGGTCGTTAATTACGGCAATCACCAGATAAGGCGAGATGAGAATCAATAAACGAAAGCTTAAAGTCGCATGACGTATGATCAGCTTAAAGTCTGAGTCACAAAGGTTAGGCGACCAAATCACCTGCTTTCACAGGTCTGAGGTCGGCAATTTCTTCATCGGTGAATAAACGCGATTCTACCATGAAGCGTACGCCTAGCGGTATTTCCAGCGAAAAGCTTGCACCGCGTCCTTTGGTTATAGCAATGGTTAGTCGGGTATGCTTCCAGTATTCAAATTGGTCGCGGGACATAAAAAAATCACAGCCCTCAATTTCTCCGACCCAGATATCTTCGCTACCTACCAAAAACTCACCCTTTGGATAGCACATTGGGGCGGAGCCGTCACAGCATCCACCGCTTTGATGAAACATAAGTTCGCCGTGCTCTTCCATTAGTTCTCGTACTATTTCGGCAGCTTCTTTTGTAATTTCTACGCGATTAGTCATAAGCTATATCTATTTTTTTATTTAAGATGAAAAATACAAAAAAATCCTCACTGAGTTGACCCAACGAGGATTTTGTTTACTGAATTTCCTCACTGACTAGAAAAAGCCCATTGGGTTTTTGTCGTAAGAAATCAGCATATTTTTGTTTTGACGATAGTGATCCAGCATCATTTTGTGGTTTTCACGTCCGAAACCAGATTTTTTGTAGCCGCCAAACGGTGCGTGAGCAGGGTAGAGGTGATAGCAATTCACCCAAACACGTCCTGCTTTAATCTGTCGCGATATCTTGTACGCTTGATGCGTGTCACGTGTCCAAACGCCTGCGCCAAGTCCGTAAAGGGTGTCATTAGCGATTTCAAGTGCTTCGGTTTCGTCTTTGAACGTAGTTACACACGCAATGGGTCCAAAGATTTCCTCTTGGAATACGCGCATTTTGTTATGTCCTTTAAGTAAAGTCGGACGAATGTAGTAGCCGTTTTCAAGGCCGCTATTTTGTGAGAAGGCGGCTCCACCTGCCAGTACAGTCGCACCCTCTTCCTTTCCGATTTTTAGGTAGTTGAGGATCTTATCGTACTGGTCGCTACTTGCCTGCGCGCCCATCATTACATCGCCATCTAATGGATTACCCATCTTGATTGCCTCTACACGCTTGATAACGCGTTCAATGAATTCATCGTAGATAGATTCTTGTACCAAAATCCGTGAAGGACACGTACAAACTTCGCCTTGGTTTAAGGCAAACATTACTGCTCCTTCGATACACTTATCCAAGAACTCATCGTCCTGAGCCATGACATTATCAAAGAAGATGTTCGGCGATTTACCACCTAACTCTAATGTCACTGGAATCAGGTTTTGCGATGCGTACTGCATAATGAGTCGTCCGGTGGTAGTCTCACCCGTAAATGCAATTTTTGCAATACGCGAAGAAGAGGCCAATGGCTTTCCTGCCTCTACACCAAATCCGTTCACAACATTAAGAACGCCCGCAGGGAGTACCTCTTGGATAAGCTCCATCAAGACCATAATGACGGCTGGCGTTTGCTCTGCTGGCTTAACAACAGTACAGTTACCTGCAGCCAGGGCAGGCGCAATTTTCCATGAAGCCATCAGAAGCGGGAAATTCCAAGGGATGATCTGTCCGACGACACCGAGCGGCTCTTTCACGTTCATAGAAACCGTGTTCGTGTCTAGTTCCGACACGCTTCCTTCCTCGGCACGGATTACGCTAGCAAAATAGCGGAAGTGATCAATAGCAAGTGGGATGTCAGCAGCTTTTGTTTCACGGACGGCCTTACCGTTATCCCAAGTTTCGAGACGAGCAAGGAGGTCAAGATTTTCCTCCATGATGTCCGCAATTTTATTCAACATTTTGCTGCGTTCGGTAGGTGAGCTATTATTCCATGCAGGCGCAGCAGCATGGGCAGCGTCAAGGGCTAGTTCAATGTCTTCTTTAGTAGATCGAGCCACTTGTGTGAACGGCTTTCCATCTACTGGAGAAATAGCGTCAAAGTATTGACCGTTAGTAGGAGCGACAAATTTGCCACCAATAAAATTGTCGTAGCGTTCTTTAAACTCCGTCGGAGCGAGTGTAGAACGTTCTAAGGTTTGTGTACTCATTGGTAATGATTCTTTTGTAGTTTAATAATAGTTGTGCAACACGCAACAACAACCACAATATATTGATTACTATTCTAATCTGCAAACAAGTCGGGGATTACTTTACAAAGGTTTTTGACTTATTATGGCAAGTCTTGCTCAGGCAGGCTTAAGAGTGTAAACCACAGGATACTGCTACGCTAGGGTATTGTTAATTAATGGTTTAAGTTCTCTAATTATTACAAGGCTACAAATAAGCATTTGCAAACGTGAGCCTTCGTAACGGCTAGAGTGTTGGCGTAAGTACTACGTTTCCAAACAGGAAGAATTTGTTTAAAACAGTGTAAGAAAATAGAATAGGTTCTGTTGTCCTTTTATGCAACCCTTTTCTTTTCGGTGCGTCTTTGGAATAACACCAAAACGTATAAGGAATATGAAAAAAGCGATCTACATGCTTGGAGCAATGCTTTTTCTTGCGATTACAAGCGTTATCGGACAAACCAAAGAACTAAGATCATTTTCACGTCTTCACGTAGAATCTGTGTTTGATGTTTTTTTGACTGAGGGCAACCAAGAGTCTATACGACTCGAAATGGAAGGATATGAGGAAAGTGATGTTATTGTGGAGGTACGCGGTGGAGCGTTGCATCTCGAAATGCGCGGCAATAATTACAGACAAAATAGAAATCGCTACGTTCGTGCCTACGTCACCTTTAAACAGCTGGATGAAATTTTGGCGAGTGGGTCTTCGGGCGTAATCGTGGAAAACGGTCAGGCGATTAAAGGAAAATCATTTGGCTTGCGCTTGAGTGGTGCCTCGGACTTTCAGGGTGACTTTGCGGTTGAAAACTTAAAAGTGACGCTTTCGGGTTCTTCGGATGCGGTGATGTCAGGTACGGCAGAGGAGCTCGACTTAAAGGCGAGCGGCTCAAGCGATTATCTAGGCTATAAATTAAAGTGTGAAACGGCTTATGTGGACGTAAGTGGTGCATCCGACGCAGAAATTTATGTCACAGGACGTTTAGAAGCGAAGGCTACGGGGGCATCTGGCGTAGAGTACCGTGGTAAGCCAGAAAAAGTTGTCGCCAGAGCTTCGGGGGCGGCAGATATTGAGCCTTATTAAATTAGAAAAAGTCTCTGGTAGTGATTGAAAACCCTACCAATAGCTTTTTTCTGATAAGAAAATTGCTTTTTGCCTCAATACAAAGCCGCACATAATCTGTGTGGCTTTTTTTAAACACCTTTTCCCAAAACTGAGTTTTCTGGGTATGAGAATGCAACTTTTTATGTCGCTTTTTTTTATTGCTGGGCTAACCGCTTGTATTGTTCCACCCGAGAAGCGTGTGGCTACCCCTGAGGTAGTTGCCGAACTTGAGAGCCGAAAAATTATTCGACTCACGGATGCCGAAATTGTGAGTGGTACCCAGGAAATTGCCAATGAAATTGCGACCTATATCACTAAAAACACGGACTCTTTGTCCTGCGGCACGGTCAGTGTGCAACTTCCCGACTCGCTGACCAAAATTCCAGAGGCACTTACTGTCCGTTGCGATACCACTGCTGCGGACCTTCATCCAAAGGAAAAAGCTGTTTTACAGGCTTATTTCGGAGGAGCAGCGGCAGGCGTACCGCTTGAAGATAACATTCAGAGTTTTCGGGATACCGAAAAGTTACTTTTTACGCGCCCACTTTACATTCAGGATTCGTTATTCGGGATGTTGAGCGTGCTGGTGACACGTGGAAACGCTATCGCCGAGATCGGGCATCGCATTCAGGAAGAGAAAAAACGGAAGCGATATCGGTAAATGCCCAATTAGTCCAATAAACCAAGAATATTTTTCGTCTTTGGCGCAAGAATAATCTCGGTACGGCGATTTTTCTTCCGCCCTGCTTCGGTATCATTATCCGCGATGGGGTGATATTTACTGCGTCCTGTGGCAAAAACCCGCTCCGGATCAACTTTATTTTGAACCAGCAGACGTGCAATCGAAGCGGCACGCAACACACTCAGATCCCAGTTATCGGCGTACTCCGACCCTTCTGCAAAAGGCACAGAGTCTGTGTGTCCTTCGATGAGAATATCAAAATTCGGGTTGTCATTCACAACGGTCGCCAACTGTTGTAAAGCCGTTACGCCCGAGGGGTCAAGTTCGATACTACTCTGCTGAAAAAGGAGCTTTTCGGAAAGTGATACATACACGCGCCCATCGCGTACCTCCACGCCGAGGTCTTTGGCATCTATGCTCGTCAGGGCCGATTTGATGCGCTGTTTGAGTTGTTGATTTGATTTTTGCTGTTGCGAGAGGCTGTAACGAAGTTGTCGAATATTTTTCTCCCGTACCTGTAAGGCAACCTCTTTTTGGTCAAGCTCTTGCTCTTTGAGGCGGAGTTCTCCCTCAAGGCGGTTGAGTTGTCCTGCCAAAAGGCGTAAATCCCTACCCGCCTTTTCGCTAATGCTATCTCTTTGATAAGTAAGCGTATCCAGTTGGGATTTTGTAGCCAAAAGAGAGTCTCGGTACGCCTGCCGTGCTGCCCGAATGTCTCGAAGCTGACGTTCGAGAGATTGCGTTTTTCGCTCCAGTTGCAGCCGTTGAGTAACTTCGGTGTTATATTTTTTGGAAGATACACAGCCCGAAAGTACTGCTACAAAGCAAAGCAAAAGCCCAGCTACCCGTATTTTTGAGGTCATAAACGTCCTATGTTTTATCTTTTTAAGTTACAAAAAGTAAAAATAAAAACCCTAAAGAGTACAACTCCTTAGGGCTTGAAAATTGATTGCTAAGAGCTTAAACTACGAAATCGGTTCGTATTTATCTACGTACTCGGAGCTAGCCTTTGAGGTCAGGTACTCACGGTTCATGCGAGCGATTGTTGTCAACGAAATCTCTTTTGGGCACTCGGCTGAACACGCACCAGTGTTTGTACATGCACCAAAGCCTTCTGCGTCCATTTGAGCAACCATGCGCTCAACACGCTTTTTACGCTCTTCGTGACCTTGTGGTAAAAGTGCCAGTTGAGACACTTTTGCTGCTGTGAAAAGCATCGCCGAAGCGTTTTTACAAGCAGCTACACAAGCTCCACAACCGATACAGGTCGCGGCATTAAAAGCTTCGTCGGCAGTTTCTTTACCGATTGCAATCTCGTTGGCATCAGGTGCGCTACCCGTTGCTACGGATACAAAGCCGCCCGCTTGAATGATGCGGTCAAACGCAGAACGATCCACCATCAGATCTTTCACTACAGGAAACGCTTTTGCTCTCCATGGCTCAATGTAAATTGTCTCTCCGCTTTCAAACGAGCGCATATGAAGCTG
>CAZNAK010000025.1:0-12633 GCA_964570645.1 uncultured Cytophagales bacterium
GACTTATAGGATTACCGCTCTCAGTGTCAGGAACGTTAATCTGACTTATAGGATTACCGCTCTCAGTGTCAGGAACGTTAATCTGACTTATAGGATTACCGCTCTCAGTGTCAGGAACGTTAATCTGACTTATAGGATTACCGCTCTCAGTGTCAGGAACGTTAATCTGACTTATAGGATTGACATTATCGACGCTGACAAATAAAAAAACGGCTTTACGGGCGTTTAGACCCAAATAAAAAACACCCTAAGCACTCATCGAATGCTTAGGGTGTTTATGTTTAGCGTTTAACGAACCTTAGGGCAAAATGGTAACAATGATCGTTTCGTCATTCTCATTGATCACGTCTTGCTGAACCTGAAAAACTAAGTCCACTGAACTCTGTCCCGCAGGTAAAACAATCGTTCCCATAGGAGGCGTAAGCGTCACACCTGTGTTGTTGATAAGATAATAGTCATCGTTGAACGTTGCACTACCGTTTACATTAAACCGAATAGTCAGGTCGCTTGCTGGGGCTACCGTAGAAGTAAAGGTAAAGCGTATCGTAATCAAGTCACCATCCTCGTTGACTTGCATTGGGCTAACCGCTAAAGACACCCCAGGAATCATGCCGCCCGTTGTAGCTGCTTGAGCAAAGACAAACGCAGACTCGTTAGTGCTTGTGGTTTCCACAGTTTTCAAGCGATAGTAATACAGCGTACCAGCCATCAAGCCCGTGTGCGTGTAGCTGTTCGCGTCGGCTGCCAATGGAGACACCGGAACGGGAGACCAGTTCGTGTTATCGGTAGAGAACTCCAAGACATACGAAGTTTCGATGTTAGAAACGTCCGTCCAGCTTAGGCTGATCTCGCTCATGCTAGTCGCGGTAGCTGAGAAGTCGCAGGCAGGAATAGCCTGAACTTCAAGACGCGCCCCAACAGGCAAATGATCCGAAGCCGTGGTATTATACGTGTTATCGTACACCTCATAATACACCTTAGCGGAAGTCTCGATGTAGTTGTTCTCAATCTCGTTCGTGACCGCAATATGATCGATCATGTTCTCTCGTCCTGTAAACGAACGGAAGCCAGCAAAGCTAAGTTCGTCCGTCACGATGTCGTACTCAGCTGGGCTGGTCGTGTAAGCGTCATACGAAGTAAGGGTAGAGGCGATGTCAGCGACGGTAAAGTCCACATCATCGTTGTAGTCACCCAAAAGTACCACTTGATCGCTGCCGTATTGCGTCGAAAGCGTGTCTTCAAGTGCCGTCACGTCAAATTGACGCATATCATAACGCAGTTGCGAGTCGCTAGAGCTATTCGCACGCGCATGAAGGTTCACAAAACGATACTGCTCTGTCACGCCGTTGATCGTTACATCTGCCGTCATCATAAATGGCAAACGCCCGCTGGCAAAGAAACGATCTGGATTACCCGTATCGGGGAACGAACCAAGCTGAGAATCGTCTCCACCGTTATAAAATGGGTGTACAGTCGTAAAGAGTGCCTTGCTGGTTACGTTAGCAAACATCGAAGTACGATACATAAAGACTAACTGCTGATCTTGGTCCTGTGTCGCTGGCGGACCTTGAGAAACAGCAGGCGAAGAAATAAACGAATAGTCTGGCATCTGAGCAGCAAGTGTGGCAAAGGCGTTCAAGTCAGCAATCTCTTGGAAGGCATAAATATCTGCGTCAATCTGATCTAAAATGTTCTTAACCGCATTGATTTGAATGGTCTCTGCATTCGGATCATTGCCTGCTGGCGAGTTGCTTGGATGTCCAAACCACTCAATGTTCCAAGTCACGATGTCCAAGGTATTGCTTGCGCTAATGCAAGAAGAGCTAACGACAGGCGGCGTATAGTCGTCGAGGCACGAGAGGTCGTTCTCAAAGCGTGGTTTAATCTGCGGAACACCGTCAAAGATTGCCAACACGCCAATCACCTCCGTACAACTTGACGGCTGTGCTTTCGCGACAAGGCTAGTCACATCACCATCAATAAAGATGTTTCCGTTTGCTCCGTCATTCAACTCCAGTAGGCTCTCGCCAAAGATCAAATCACCCGGATTAGGGAAGCTAGGAGTTGCAACGCGAACCAACTCACCAAGATAGTCCGAAGCGGAAGTCGAGATGTCGGTAAAGGTGATCGTTTCGGGTTGTACAGGAGCCGTGGCAGGTCCGAGGTTGAAAATATCGCTCAAGAAATCGAGCTGAACCTCTGTTCTGAATGCACCTACGTCGCCTGTAAGCAAAACAGAATCACCGATAGCAAACGCACCGTTACTAATTTGGCTGTTGAAGTCAAAAAGTGCAATACCTCCCGTTGCATCTTGCACGTAAACACTACGTCCAAACTCGCCAGCTACTGTTAGCGTACCCGTAATGGTTACGCGGGTGTCCGTTGCCAAACTACGTGCGGTGGCGATTGGTGTGATCGTCCCTGAAACGACTCCGTTCACGTTTACGGTCACAGGATTAACGCCCGTGCTGGTGTGCGTGATCGTCCCTGTATGCGAAGCACCCGAAGCAGGATTGTAACGAACAAAAATGCTTACGTTTCCAGCGTTTGCCGTGCTAGCAGGAACGGTTACGGTCGTACCAAAACCACTGCCAGCGGTCAGCGATACCTCGAAGTTAGCCGAAGCGGTCACGGTAACGGCGGTCGTTAAGTCCACGCCGTCAATGGTATAACTTTGCTCGGCAGATGGTGTACCCGTAGCTATGGTCAAGAAGGTGTTTAGGTTCTCGGTAGCAAACAAAGACCGAGGAACACTCACCGAATAGACGCTGATGGTGTTGCTGTCCTCGTTCGTAACGACTAAAGCAGGCTGTCCGCCGATCATGGCAAAGGTCAAACCTTCTGGCGCGAGGTCTCCCGTAAAGCTCGGCTCGTAACCCAAGAACTGAACGCTATTCGGGTTCGTCACATCATAAACCATGATGCCGCCAATGCGCTCTAACCCGATGAATGCAAGCATCCGACCGCTCACCATCCCCAAGGCAACGCCCTCAGGCTCTGCCCCTTTGTCATCAGAACGGTTATCGAACGAGCCGCTGTTTCCGTTGAAGGTCGTAGGGGTAAGCAAAGCGGTGTATTGACCAAAATCATCTTCAGAATCAAAGACCAAATTGCCGTTAGCATCCCAAATAGAGAACGAACGTGCGCCGTAAGCGTACAAGACATCAAAATCACCGTCGCCGTCGGTGTCGCCACGTCGGTTAGTGGTTCGGAGACGACCAAGATTCTCATTCCTTTGAAGGTCAGTCGCGTCAGGGAACGCCGTAGGGTCAAGCATCAGATCACGGATACGAACTTCCTCGGAGAATGCGGCGTAGTCACGCGCGTCCCCTTCGTTCCCACTCACGATATAGGTCATGCCGTTCCACTCGTAGCTTTCGATGGCATCGGGTTGGTACATCCCAAGCACGGGCCAGCTACGAATCTCGATGCCTGAGTCGCTGTTACTCGGATCAAGCATATTATCGGTGTTGCTATGATCCTTAAATCCTAAACCTTGGATACTCGTAACGGTTGCCGTGGCGATGTCCACGATAGCAAGGGCGTTATTCTCTTGCAGCGCGACGTAAGCCGTCGAGTTGTCACTAGAAACGGTGATGTACTCAGGCTCAAAGTCTTGCGCTACGGTGGTCGTTGGCGTAAAGTCGGTCAAGTGAACGCCGTTAGCCAGTAAAGTAGCTTCCGTACCGTTAAACGCAGTAAAGGTAGCGGTTTGAACGGTGATGTTTGAAACAATCGAAACGTCCAAGATGCTGATTGAACCGTCAGGATCAACGGTATAATCGTCGCTAGGCTCGCCTTCGTTGGCAACGATGATCTTCTCATCGCCCGTAAAGGTCAACATATCAGGCAAAGCACCTACCGTAACGAGATCGGTGACAGTCGGATTGTTTGAGGTGATGTCTACCTCTCTCAGAATAGCGACTGTACCATTCGCTTGTGGGTTCGTATTCTCGATAGCGACGGCAACCAAACCAAAGCCTACGTCAACGCTGTTGATGCCTCCTCCGTTTGCATCAAGATTAGTTACTGGAATGGCGTAAAGCAGTGTCGGATTGGCAGGATCGCTAAAGTCCAAGACCTCAAGGAAGCCCCCAGAAGCAACATAGAGCTGCTGCGTGTTCGGGCTATACGAAGGAATCTCGGTACCGTTACTCGAAGTATAACCACCTATGCGGGTAAGCGGTGCAGCCAGTGTCGGCAGCTCGACTTTAAGGACAAAAGTAGCCGTCGTCTGATTTGTACCGTCGTCTGCCGTTACGGCGATGCGATAAAAGCCCGCCTGCGTAAGCTCGGTCGCTTGCCCCGAGAACTCCCCTGTACTTGGATTAAAAGTGAGCCAAGAAGGAATGTTGTTCGTGGCGCGGTCATCCATAGTAGCCTCATAAGTAAGGGGATCAGTGTTTGGATCAGTAAAGGTGATCGGCGTAAAGCTGAAAGGCGTGTTGTAGGCGACCGTCTGAGAGGCGTTCGTAGCCACAACAGGGGGCGCATTAGGGGCGCAGTTAGCCGCATTTGGAGACGGTGAACACTGTTCCCACGTCATGGCAAAGTTTTCAGAGGTTTCATCCTGTCCATTGATGCCGTTACCTCCTGTGGTGGTTTCCATACCCTCAGTCATAGAAGCTGAACGAGAGAAGGAGTTCCCCGAAGCGGGTGATCCCGAGGAAAGGGATACCTGCGAAGCGATAGCCGTCTCGTTTTGATAGGTCGAGGGGTTGCTATCTGCGTCAGGGCCGTCAATGTTAATGCCCGACTTATCTACGGCTTCGTTTTTATCGCCCCAAACCGCGTAGTCCATATCGGTAACTAAGTCCGAAAAGCCATCCCAGAAGTAAAGAACTACGACCTCACCGCTGTTTGAGAGGCTGCTAGGATCAGACGAGTTGCTTGGTGTAGCAATAGAACCGGCTAATGCCTCACGCATATCAGTGATCGCGTCCGCGCTGCTGCCATCTTCGTAAAGCTCGTAAGTTGGATTTTGGGAGAAGGCTGCTACAAAAGCGTCCGATCCGTTGATAGAGATCGTTTGGTACTCCCCGGGTGCGATACTTGCTCCATCAGGGAATCTTGCGTGGAAGTCAAAGAATCCGCCACCGCCTGCGTTACTACCTGTAACGATATTGTAGTAATAGGTTGAGCCGCCTGCAAAGGTTGCGTCTGTCAAATATACATTTGATAGGTCATAGGTTTCTGTGGCAGAGGCATTGTAGATTTCAATGAACTCCGCACCTTCAACGTAAATCTCCGAAAGCAAAAGATTTGGAACAATGACAGGGCCATTACTTGGAGAACCTACGTCCGTGCCTGTGTTCGTGCCTGTTGCCGAACTGGTGAAGCCGTCGAAGAGAGGTGTTGTGCTACCGTCGGTACTTAAAGCCCAGTTTGCTCCATCGTTGTTGTCGCCCGAAAGCGTGGTGAGGTAGATGGAGACGCCATTGGCAGAAGGCCAGCCTGTGCCGCCATAAGATACCTCATCAATCGCGTTACTGAAGTTGGCATTACCGCCGTAGTCAGCAAAGCTAGTCCAAAGTCCCATCTGGTCGCCGCCGTTGTTGAGTCCCATCGCACTCCAGTTACTGGCTGGGATATAGTTTCCTGGTCCCCAAGCTGCGGTGAAATCTGCAGCGGTAAGGTTGTCACCATTAAAGATAACAGCAGAAGAGAAGGGCTGCACGACACCTGAAGTAATGTTTGCCGAGCTATGGAACGATCCATTACCGTCGTCAATGACATAACCCGCTATGTCAATCGCTGCGTTGGTAGGGTTGTAAACTTCGACCCACTCCCAGTCAGCATCAGGGGAGTTTGGATTATACATAATCTCGGAGATGAGTAAATCCATGCTGATTGCAGGGGCAGGAGAGCCGATGGCAGGCTCGGTTCCGCTTGTTCCACCCAGCACTGTGGTTGCGATTGCTCCGTTTGCATTTCCTACGGTGCTAAAGGCGGCTAAATCTACATCATACGATTGCCCGCTATTGGCAGAGGCATCCGGATAAGACTCAAAGTCCACGAAGTTACCTGCCGTAGGAGTATATTCTGCCCAGAGAGTTACGCCATCACCACCGTTACCTAAGCCAGAGCCATCCGTATAGCCTACAGGAATATTAGTAAAATCAGCCACCTGACTCCACACGTTTGTAAAGTCTGTCGCGTCAGCTACCGTACCAATGACGACAATCGCCGTTCCGCCGGGGGGGATACTAGTGATGCCTTGGATGATATCAGCAACGGCCGCATCTTGAGAGTCATCGTCATAGTACAAGTCAGGATCAACGAGCGTTGTCCAGCTTGCTGAGCCTGTGTTGGTGACCTCGAACCAGTCTTCGGTAACGTCTGTTCCGTCTTGTCCGAACCACATTTCGGTAATTTGAAGGTCGAAAGTAGGGGCAGCAGGGACGTTAGAGATACCTGGTGTACCGTCTGGAGTACCAAAGCTTAGGAGATTTGAACCGAATGTCCCTGTGGGAGCGTCGGGAGAGCGGAAGGTCCCTGAGGGCAAGAAACTCCCGTCAGGACCTACAGAAGCGACACCTTCATAAATGAAATCTCCAGCGTCGCCATCGGTTAAACCCACACCGTCAACAAGCGTCGTCCAAGGGGTGTTGTTTAGAAATCCGTCATCGTTTGTGTCGAGATCATCCCCCTGAACCCCAGAGAATCCTGTGACTAATAGGTATGTAGATGTACCATTTTCGAGTGGATCCGTAAGTGAGAGGTCGCTTGAGATCGTGAAGCCTTGAGCCGCATAATCCGTTATGGCCTCTGCATTTGCCGTTACCCAAAAACCATCCGCAGGAATCGTCTGCCCAGCAAGAGAAAGCACAAAGTCAATCTTTCCTAGCGGATTGTCAGAATCCCCTTCAATACCAATGATGGTATAGTTTGATAGATTTGTACTTGCTGTTCCTTGGAGTTCAATGAATTCCCAGTCAGTACTTGTCGTACTGACTTGAATTTCGTTGATCAACACCTGCGCCTGCGTACTTTGCCCCCATAAAAAGAGGAGTAATAAGCCGCACCATCGCTGTAAAATCTTGTTCATAGTTTTTTAGAATTATGTAAGAAAAATACTTGCGAACAAGGTACGCAGAGCGTATTACAGGTGTATTACGAAGGGGTGAAGAAATGTATTATTTGAAAAGCTACCTCTTAACGGTTGTCTAGTCTCTCGATCTCCCTGAAACTAAGCTCGGTTGCTTCGGCAACAAGTTTGTGGTCTAGTCCCATGTTGAGCAGCCTCTGGGCGATCTTAATGCTGGTGCTTTTGTGCGTTATGTGTCCGTCTTCTGCCTTCAGGGCTACCTTTTGCTGTAGCAATTCTTTTTCGCTGTCTTTGAGTTGATCTAACTGGAAGGCAAGGGTGCCGTGTTGGGCACGCGCCAGGTCAAAGAGCTGCCTTACCTTACGCACTGCTGGCTGGAAGACAAAAATTACCTCAAGTAATAAGACAAACAAAGTGGCAAAAAATAGCCCAAGCTCTACTTTTTTTGTGTAAGCTACCTTGGCTTCTGACTCGGCCTCGTATTGAAAGGTAATTTGATTCATCACGACTAAAAAGGCATCCTCGTACGCCAAGATTTCTTCTACGGCTGCCTTGAGCGTGGTGGTATCCTTAAACGATAGGTTTAAAATCCTTTGTCCCGCAGCCCTTATTTTTTGGTATGGCACTTTAGTCTTCTCAAAGAGTTGCTGGACAGTCTCTGAGTTGTAGTTTTCTGGAATGGCCAACCTTCCATCTCCTAACGTTAGCCCCTGATGAGAAACATCCCATAGGGTATAAGCCATTTCAAAGTCGCTTTTAACCTGTTCAAAGGTAATCAGGTCTTTCGCCTGCTGGAGCAGCAAAGCGTTTTTGGTGATTTTTTGACTTAACATACGCTGTCGTCCCGAGATATTAATGACCCTAGCGTCTGCCTCTTGCTCATTAAGCGCATAGTGAATAAGGGTCTGTCCTATCACACCTAATATTGCGATAAGACTTAAAGCCAAAACATACGTACGTGTTAGTTTTCGGGCAGGTGCTTTCATGATTTCTATTGACACTTAATCAAAATAAGTAAGATAATACACCTTTATACTTTTTTGAAAGGTAATAAAAAGTTTTTGTACTTTATTTAAATCCCATTGCTTTCGAGGTCTTCCTACTTTTTACGTTTCCTGCTTTTCTTTCGTAATGTGTGTTTTTTATCGTGAAAGGCACCCTTAAACGCGGGATCGTCACGACGGCGTAGCGCATCTAGTTCCCGAAGTATCTCTTGTTGCTCACTTTTGGGTGTATCGCTAATGGTAACTCCCTCAGGGATTTCAAAGCGGGGAATTTGTTGCCTGATGAGCTTTTCAATCTTCTTGATGTGGTACTCCTCAGCTTCGTTGCAAAAGGTAATGGCGATGCCTTCGTTCTCTGCACGCCCTGTTCTTCCGATGCGATGCACATAGTCTTGGTAATCTCTTGGGACTTCAAAGTTAATCACATGACTGACTTTTTCAATGTCTAAGCCGCGTGCCGCTACGTTTGTAGCCACCAAAATACGCACCTCTCCCTTCCGAAAGGCTTCTAAAGCGTTAAATCTAGCATTTTGATCTTTATTTGCATGGATAACGCGCCAGCCCCCGCGCACAAAATTATTTAAGTAGTCATGGATGAGGTTAGCACTCTGCTTGGTTTGTGCAAATATGAGGACACGCGGCGTCGTTTCAGGCTCACGAATGATGGCTTTAAGTAAGTGTAGTTTTGTACGCTGGTTGGGAACATGATAGAGGCGTTGTTCGACGGTCTTGGCAGCGGTGGCAGAGGGAGTGATGGTCACGCGCTCAGGAAACTCAAGGAACTCTTCTGTTAGGCGAATCACGGGCTTGGGCATGGTAGCCGAAAAAAGCATATTTTGACGCTTTTTGGGAGGAATCACCTCTAGGATTTTATTAATCTGTGGTAAAAAACCCATATCTAACATCCGGTCAGCCTCGTCCATAACCAGCGTTTTTATTCGCTTCACCTCCATTCCCCCCTGTTGATAAACGTCCCAAAACCGTTGCGGAGTGGCAATAATCAAGTCCACACCTTTTTTTTGCGGGTCTTGCGCTTGCTTTTTGACGCTTGTCCCCCCCATAAGTGAGATTACCCGTAAGTCCGTGTAGGTGCCGAGCTGATTGGCGTGTTCTTCGATTTGCAAGACTAACTCGCGGGTTGGTGCTAGAATCAGGCCGCGTGGATAACCTTGTGCGTACTTTAGTTTCATTAATGTTGGCAGTAAGAAAGCAGCGGTTTTGCCCGTTCCTGTTTGTGCCACGGCGATCAAATCGTGCCCTGCCAAGGCCAGAGGAATTGCTTTTTCTTGCACAGGTGTAGGTTTTTCATAACCTGCCTCTTCGATGGCATTGAGGAGTTGGCGGTTGAGTTTAAAGGTATCAAACATAGTGCGCTATGTATTTTGGTGCAGGTAAGTGTGTAACTAACTGTAAAACAAAACGATCAGTTTAGTTGCTATCCTGCCGCTGGTTGATCCGCTGATTGCATCGCTTTTTTGATGGTCTTTGATTGCCCTGTGTTCCGCCTAAATATACGTTTAAGCCAATTAATGAACCGCGTTCCCGCTTTGATGATCGAAATGATATTTCTCATGATCCAAGCCATGATCCTTCTGCGGAAATATACCGAAGCCACCGAGATTGTTGTCTCGCCGTAAGGAATCAGGTACTCCCAGTTGAAGGGTTTATAGATAATATCCTGAAAAACGGTTATCCCCTGATCGTATATGTCAATGAGAAGGTAGTAGTTTGTTGCCAAGAAAGCGGGTGCGTAAGCAACCATCATCCAGAAGTCCCAGCTCAGGGCAATTTGTAGGAGCTTTTCCTCCATCTTTTGGTAATGAACCTTGTAGGCGGCATGGTACGCTTCAATCCAGTGGTCTTTGCCATTAAGCTCTCTGTGTTCTGATAGACGGATAGGAGGAAGTATGTTCAAGCAGTCGCCGTCAAGCTGGACGAGCGTCCGAAACTCTGTATCAAAAACGATTTCGTCTTTGTAGTTATAATGAAAAGAGGTTTTGATCTCGTAAACGCCTTTACGGAGAATATCCCGCATGAACCTAAAGATCAGCAAAGCACCGGGCAGGAGCCGAAAAAATGTTTTGATCCGCTCATAAGTCTCTAAAAGGTAAGCTTTTGCGCCCGCTGGGGTGAGATTGCGAATATTAAATCCAGACCTTCCTAGCGATATAGATGACTTTCGGAACAAAGACTAGGCGTTAAGTTTCTTTTTCTGTGGATCTTTGCCTGGAGCAAGCACCTTGCCCGCCAAACTGCCTAATGTTTCAAACAAGTATTTCCAGACTTTCATGGACGTACTAAAGGCGTTATTATGTACATCAAGCAGCATATTTTGCTCCTTGAGTTCAAAGCTCATGTACTTGGGCGTGATGTACGTAGTGATGTCGCCGTCAATTTGTACAACCGTTTGCATCAGGATTTGCTGCGTACCGATCTCGTGGGCTTTCCGAACGACAGCAAGCTGGCGCGGATTCATCTCAATATCTTCGATCTCATTCATGGTATCGACAGAAATATCGTTATTCCATTGCTCTTCGTCTTCATTGCTCTTGAGTTCACGAAATACATCCAAAACAGCTTCGCTTTGTAGGCAGATACGTTCTACGGAGCGTAGTTCAGATTTGAGTTGAGCCAGTGTGTCCTTTGACTTCAGGGTTTCTATGCCATGTTCATATTGCCGTAGCTGCTTTTTGGCAAGCGTGTTGATTTCTTTGAATGAGCGTTCTCCCGCAAAGTTCCATTCAAATGCGAGATCACCTTCGGAGAGATTGAAACGATGCAAGTCGGCATCTAGTTGCAGGAGTTTTTCCCGGTACTCTTTGGCCAGTTGATAGAACATGTGCCGATTCGACTTCGGACTGCTCGCGTGGAGTCCTTCTCTGAGAATAGTGTTCACCTCCAAACGCGTCAGGTTGGAAGCTAACCTTTTGATGTTCAGTCCCATGATTCAGAAATCTCAAAAATGTGAAGTGATAAAAAAATGGATGCGGGTTCGGTAAGTTAACCTTCTATTCTAATCGATATCACTTGCCTTGATACCCTTAAACAGTTCGATAAGCGAGAAGATGGCTTCAATGTTGGAAGCGACAATTTCTGTTCCTTTATCTTCCTTACGCTCATGAAACTCCCTAAGCCACTGGTATTTATCATAGATAAGCTCACTGCTGATCTGTGAGGTGACATCACCACCAATAAGATTAAATTTACTGTACAGCACCTTGAAGTCGTTGGCATCAATGGGGCGAACATCTCCGTTTTCTGACACCTCAAAGTCACCAATCATCGTTTTAATTTCAAGGGTAGTCAGGGCGGTAATACGTTCTTCGATGTTCTTTACAAAGTCCATGAACCCACTGGCTTCATGAATGGCGGGCTTGTTATCGTTCATATCGTCAAAAGATTCTGTTGGAATAATATCTTCCATGCAAGATTTTAGAAAATTTGGAAGTCAAATCTACACAATTCTATGAGGTTTTGAAACAAATCGTAAAAAAAGCCCTTAGTTGCTAAGCAGCCCTACTGGTCTTAGCAGAAACGTTTCTTCTGACGGTTCAGCCACACTGTTACTTTTTTTGTGATACAAGTCAATTAAATAAAAGCCTTCTGAATGCTCCCTTTTATATCTGGCTTGAGGAGTCTGGCATTTGAGAAAAATCGAATTTGCTAAATATCTTCTAGGTATTTTCTTTACTTTTGCTACTTCACAAAGAATGTAACCCATGCTCGAGATTCCTCGTCTTCGCCAAGATACCGAAGCGATTATTACAGGACTAGAACGACGAAATGTAGCTGAGGCAAAATCTCTTATTCAGCAGATCATTGAGCTTGATGAAGAACGGCGCAGGACACAGCAGTCCCTTAATGAGACCCAAGCAGAGGCTAATCAGCTAGCAAAGCAAATTGGGGGACTGATGCGTGAGGGCAAAAAAGAGGAAGCCGAAGCGGCCAAAACCAAGACAGGGGCACTAAAAGAATCCGTTAAACGCAAAGGTGAGCGTTTGCAGGAGATCGAAAAAGAACAAACTAACTTGTTATACCAGCTCCCTAACGTACCTCACCCCTCAGTGCCTGCGGGCAAAGGCGAGGAGGACAACGAAGTGATCTTTTCGATGAACACACCGCCCGATCAGCCTCATCCGCATTGGGATTTGATCGAAAGGTATGATCTTATCGACTTTGAGCTAGGAAATAAGATTGCAGGCGCGGGTTTCCCCGTATATAAGGGAAAAGGCGCACGTTTGCAGCGAGCACTGGTGAATTTTTTTCTGGATGAAGCCTTGGAAGCGGGCTATCGCGAGGTTCAGCCACCGCTTTTGGTCAATGAAGCTTCGGGATTAGGCACGGGACAGCTTCCGGATAAAGAAGGGCAGATGTACCATGTTACCGCCGATGATCTCTACCTCATCCCGACCGCCGAGGTACCTCTAACAAACCTTTATCGCGATGAGATGTTAGACGATAAAGATCTCCCAATTAAGCTTGCAGGTTACACGCCTTGTTTTCGTCGGGAGGCAGGCTCATGGGGGGCACATGTGCGTGGCTTGAATCGTATTCATCAGTGCGATAAAGTAGAGATCGTAC
>CAZNAK010000026.1:0-8103 GCA_964570645.1 uncultured Cytophagales bacterium
CATCGCGCCGGAGCAGCTCGCGCACGCGCTCGGCGGCCTCGGGCGCCAGCGCGGCCGGGCGAGTCGAGAAAGCTCAATGGGTAGCTCTCCTTCAAATCTACAATTCTCGATGTTTAAAACTTTCAAGTTTCGTAGTCGTGCAACTTTAGGTAAAAACTCCCCATCAAACCTATTACCGCTCAGGTCAAGCTCTTGTAAGAGTGTTAGTTGGAAAAGCGCATCGGGCACCTTACCCAAAAGTTGGTTTCTATCCAGTCGGAGTACACGCAAGTTAAAAATGGTTCCGACTTCATGAGAAAGCGTATCCGTGAATTGGTTTTGTCCCAAATCCAGCTTGATCAACTGTTTCAGGCTCCAAAATGGTGTGAGTTTACCAGAAAGCTTGTTCCCCGAAAGATCAATAGAAAGCATCTGATCGAGCAGTGCAAAGTCCGCAGGTATCGTCCCTGTGATGTT
Organism: uncultured Cytophagales bacterium; assembly: GCA_964570645.1. Classification (GTDB taxonomy): domain Bacteria; phylum Bacteroidota; class Bacteroidia; order Cytophagales; family Bernardetiaceae; genus DAISIL01. The sequence continues at coordinate 457 of CAZNAK010000026.1, forward strand.
TTGAGCAGAGAGATCAAGTTCTGTAACCCGTTTTTTTGAATTGCGGCTAACGCCTTGCCATGTTTCTAGGGGTTGCGATAAATCCCAGGGCGTAATCCAATTTTGTCCACCCGACTGACGAAAAAAACGAGCCAAAACTAGAGAATCCTGACGAGCTAAGGCCGCCTCCTGCCCGTAAATATCAAAAGCAGAAATCAGTAAAAGAAGTAGAACCAATAAAGAGCGCATTACTGTAATTATTAGAAAGTTAGTGCACTATATTAACACAAAAACCTCTCACTATTTTCCTAACACCAACACTAATTGCAGGTTTATTTTCAATATCACCACAGAATCCAAGTATATCCTTGTTTTATCTTAGATGGATCAAACAAATCCTTTAGGTGTGTGTATTAAATCGTGTACTTAATTATTTAAAAGTCACTCAAAACATGAGTAAAACAGATCAAATTGTACTTATCGACTACGAAAACCTGCCTAATATCAATCTGAAAGAGGTTGAGGATGGGCGTACCGAAATACACATTTTTGTTGGTAAAAACCAACATAAAATTTCGATTGATGTAGTAATGCAGATGCAACGAATGGGATCAAAGGCACATTGGGTGCGCATTAGTAGGGCGGGTAAGAACAACCTTGATTTTCACCTTTGTTTTGTCATGGGACAACTACACGAACGAAAACCGATAGAAAACCCGTTTTTTGTACTCTCCAAGGACAAAGGCTTTGATAGTGTGGTTGCCTTTGCCAATGAGTGGGGTCGAAAATGTTATCGCATTGAAGAAATCTCGCAGATGCAGAATCCTGAAGCAGTCAAAGAAGCATTAAGAGTACCGAAGAAGCCGCAAAAAGTAGGTAAGAAACTTGAGTTAATCTTAGAGACACTCCGAAAACAAAAACCGCAATCACGACCTCGCAAATTACGAACCTTTAAGAACTTTGTGGAAGCAAACTTTGCGCCTTTAGTGGAAGAATTAAAAATAGAGGGTATTCTTAAAGAGCTACGCATGGCAGGGCGAATATTTGAAGAAAATGGAAGAATGGTATATCGCCTCTAAAACCACCCTTCGTAATTACGCCATGCCGCCACACCTCTGTACCAGTTCACTTTATGGTCACGCGTACGTCTCAAGACATAGTGATTAGCAGAAAGTGGCGTATGCACGTAGTCAAAATCAAAGCTAAAGTCGTAGGAATCCCCATCCTCAATCCGGGTGTAAAACCAAGATTCTCCGTTACTGGTGCGTATTTTTTGCTCAGGTTCACCAAAAACGATATGAATCATACCCCTATCCGATTGCCAACCCGCTTTATAACTCGCGAAAAAATGATTCGCGTACGCCACCCGATTATAAAAAGTACGAATCATCGTTTTGGCGGCAGCAACGCGCCCATCAGCTTGTTTGAGCCAATACATATCCAATGCTGCTTTTTTATCCGAAGCTTTTAAAATTTGCTGTGTCTCTTCTTTAGTAGATATGTAAAGCAGGGGATGAACCAAGTCTTCTACTTTTTGAAATTTAGGATAATCTGTTTGTACGATCAAAAAACCATTGCCGACTGTAGTGTTTGTATCCGTCTGAACAAAATAAAGTCCTACATCAGATAGCTTATTGGAACTACGCAGATTAAAAACGCTATCGGGCGAGAGCGTTTCTTCCTGATTTTCATCGTACCTGGCTTGCATAGGCGGCGGGGCGGGTGTAAAAGGAAGCTCCGCGAAATGATACGCCCAAAGATCTTCGACCAAGAACGGAATAGGCTCGTCTTTATGAAAATAAGTTTTAGCATTTTGTATAAGCCGTGCAGGCGCATCTTTCTGAACAGGAATACTCATCCGTCTGGCGGCTCCACTCGCTTTATTCTTGAGCTGAATACGTAGTAAACTTTTGGATGAGGTGGGATACATGACCGTAAAGGATGTACCCCTTACCTCTGAGAGCGTACTATCTTCCACAGAAACTAAAAAGTTTTTTGTGTTTTTGGGCGAAAGTAGTCCGTCAATACGAACATTGTCTCCAACCTGACGCGCCGTAGCCGAAAAGTCCCAACTAGGGTTTGGAAGTGGTGAGCGCGCAAAGCTTCCCTTGGTAAGCCCATCCTGTGAGTCGGATACACTTTTACAGCCCAAAAGCGTCAGGAACAACACACTTAAAGTCAGTCGTAGTCGCATAGCTTACAATTTTGGATGCCAGAAAAAGTACTTTTGTACAGGCTGCATGAGTGCTTTAATGTTGGGAAGATCAGAACAAGTATCCAGATTGGCCACCTCGCCGTTACGTTTGAGTATCTGGATAGGATGCCTGACAAGGTAAGCGGAATTAGACACTTTTCCATACCGGACAAAATAATCCAAATATTGATCCTCGATTTTGTATTTCTCTTGTACCTGCCGCCGCGTTTGCTCAATATGATGCCTATCAATACACTGATGCGCTAGATCCGTATGGAAGAGGTTACGATTGATGATACTTCTTGCTAAAAAGCTCAGTACGCGGTCTTCGTGATCAGCCCATACTTTTAAGGAAGCCCAAATATCGTAATCGTCTAACTTGGCAAACTGGACAAGCAGTTTCTCGGTGGTTTGCTCCCGAACGGGGCCGCCCTTGAGGTTTAAAAAATGACCAAAAGCGGGTGTAGAAAAAATGTTTTCACCTAACGCGACTAATGCTCTCGCCCTCCCAATGACCTGCGCCAACATTTGCTCCATTCCTACATTGGTTTTATGGAGATAAACTTGCCAGTACATCATACGGCGGGCATTTAGGAAGTGTTCGATATTATAAATTCCCTTCTCACTGGCCACAATCTGATCATCGACGACATTCAAAACCTTCAGAATCCGTTCAACTCCGATATTTCCCTCCGATACACCCGTAAAAAAGCAATCGCGTTGCAAATAATCCAAGCGATCCATATCGAGCTGGCTGGAAATAAGCTGATGAAAAAATTTGCGCTCGTACGTGTTCTTGAACATCTGAATCGCCAAATGTAACGCTCCGTTTCGCTCTCTGTTAAAATACTCCATCAATTCAAGCGATAAGTACTCATGCCGCACGTCCAGTATCGTATTTTCAAGGACGTGAGAGAACGGCCCGTGCCCTATATCGTGCAAAAGAATAGCTATCTGTGCTCCCTCTCGCTCTTCTGGGCTAATCGCAATGTTTTTTTGCTGCAACTCATGGATAGCGCGCTGCATTAATGACATTGCCCCTAACGCGTGATGAAAACGGGTATGTAGCGCACCGGGATAAACAAAGTCAGAGGTTCCGAGCTGCCTAATTCTTCTAAGTCGCTGAAAATAAGGGTGATCAAGTAACCATAAAATCAACGGGCTTTCAATATTAATGAACCCATGAACAGGGTCTTTGATCGTTTTGAGCGGTTTCATCTAACCTTGCGTTTGCTTTCTTGTTACAGTAGTCCAAAAAATAGACCCCGTAAGAATAAAAAACTGTGTGTAAGAAGAGTTAAAAATACATCGTTTTAACGTATTATCGCGTTTCATGTAGTTTACGAAATTAAAAACAACGAAAAAGATCATGAGCGAACACGAAGTAGAAGAAAAACGTATTGAAAAAGCGTTCAAGCAGAAGAATTGGAGCGAAATTAAGAGTTCTAATTCCTGGGTGATTTTTAAGGTCATGTCAGAGTTTGTGGAAGGCTTTGAAAAGCTATCGCGGATCGGCCCCTGCGTATCTGTCTTTGGGTCAGCACGAACCCTTGCCGACAATCCGTACTACAAACAAGCTACGGATATTGCCGGGAAGTTGGTTAAACGCGGTTACGGCGTAATTACGGGCGGTGGACCAGGGATCATGGAGGCTGCCAACAAGGGAGCGCACGAGCAGGGCGGTCGCTCGGCAGGACTCAATATTGTCTTACCTTTTGAGCAGACTTCAAACATCTACGTTGATCCTGATAAGCTGATCAACTTTGACTACTTTTTTGTGCGTAAAGTAATGCTGGTTAAGTACTCACAGGGCTTTATTGTTATGCCGGGAGGGTTGGGAACACTCGACGAACTCTTTGAGGCATACACACTCATCCAGACGCAAAAAATTGCGCGTTTTCCTATCGTACTTGTGGGCAAATCTTTTTGGGCAGGTATGCTCGACTGGATAAGAAATGTCGTGCTAGAGCAAGAAAAAAATATCGACCCCGAAGACCTCGATTTGATTTCAGTGGTGGATACAGCAGAGGAAGCAGTGGATAAAATTGACTCGTTTTATTCAAAATATATGCTTTCGCCGAACTTTTAACGTACCTTCGATTTTCTACTAGACTTGTCCCAACGCTTATTTTCTTACGTAAAAGCAAAACAGTACAATGGCGAAAAAATCAAAATCAAACCGGACGCTCATTATTTTATTGGTTGTTATCGTAGTAATCGTAGTAGGACTTGTAGGCGCGAAATCTGCTGGACTCATTGGAGGAGATCGTGGACTAGAAGTCACTTGGGAAAAGGTGTCACGAAAAACCATCACCGAAAAAGTAAGTGCCTCAGGCCGGATTCAACCCGAAGTAGAGGTTGAAATTGCCCCTGATGTATCGGGCGAAATCACGGGACTATTCATTAAAGAAGGTGATTCTGTGCCCGAGGGTAAGCTTCTGCTCCGCATTCGTCCCGACAACTACGAAACTGCCGTCGCACGAACACGCGCAGGCTTAGATGCCCAAAAAGCAAATCTTGCACAAGCTAAGTCGCGGGTAGGGCAAGCCAAGGCGCAGTACATTCGTGCAAAAGCAGACTTTGAACGAAATAAAAAGCTTTTTGAACAAAAGGTAATCTCGGAGCAAGAGTTTCAGAACTTCGAGACCACCTACGAAGTGGCACAGTCTGACCTTAACGCCGCCGAAAGTGCCGTAGAAGCAGCTCGCTACACCGTAAAAAGCTCGCAAGCGACCCTAAACGAGGCACTGACCACACTTGAACTCACGGAGGTATACGCCCCTATGAGCGGAACGGTATCGCGCCTATCAGTTGAGCAAGGCGAACGAGTCGTCGGTACGGTGCAAATGGCAGGAACCCCCATGCTACGCATCGCTAACTTAAAGAATATGGAGGTTTTGGTGGACGTAAACGAAAATGACATCGTACGGGTGAGCCTGCGTGATACAGCGATTGTAGAAGTGGACGCGTATCCCGAAAAAGAGTTCAAAGGGCTGGTTACCTCGATTGCCAACACAGCAAAAGATAATGCACTGAGTGCCGATGCGGTAACGGAGTTTGAGGTCAAAGTTTTGATCTTAAGTAGTTCTTACAAGGACATAATTACCGAAGATAAGCCTTATCCGTTCCGTCCTGGCATGACAGCAAGTGTCGGGATACTGACCAATCAGAAGAAGGATGTTATTGCCGTTCCATTGGCTGCCGTAACAACGCGCAAGGCAGATACAGACAAAGATGGGGAAGAAGGGAACTCAAGCGAAGAGACTAATGAGGACAAAGAGCCTGTGGAAGTTGTATTCATCAAAGACGGTGAAAAAGCCAAGCAGGTCGCCGTAAAAACGGGTATCAGTGACTTTGAAAACATTGAGATTTTGGAGGGTATCACGGAGGAGGACGAAGTAATCACGGGACCTTTCCGTGCTGTATCCCAACAACTCAAAGACGGGAAGTCTATCCAAAAGCAAGAGAAGAAGGGAAGAAGAGGAAGAGGTAATTAACGCATTTGATTCAATATGCACAAAATATAGCGTCGGGCTTACTAGCACAGACGCTATATTTTTAAGTTAAAGGATATGACCTTTAGGTCACATCACCTCATGGACAGGCGTTTGTTTTAAGAAAAATAATACCCTTCAACTCAGCACAAACTGGCTGTTGGTACGCGCCGTAACTGACTATGAGTGGGATCATGTACTAACGGGCTATGACTTGTTTACGAAGACAAACAATGAATAGGCCAAGGGCAAAATTCTCGTTTATTCGTCTTTAAAAACAAGGCGTTCGTCGCTACTAGAGCAAAAAGTGTATAAACTTTGCCCATAATTTGGGAATGATCGGACGCACAGTTTTTGTTTTAGTACAGACATTTGTTCTCACTTTTGTGGCCTGTCATCCTAAAATTGGGGATGCGCATACGGCTCCCTCATCGTCTTTATGCCTCCTCCCAGTAGGTGCATTTATGATGGGAGATGAAAGGGCACAGGCAGATGCACAGTTTGTACATCGCGTCCAGCTAGATGCTTTCTTGATGGATGCCACCCCCGTTGCCTACAAGGATTTTAGAAGGTACGTGAAAGCAGGGGGACAAAAAAATGCGTATTGGGATTACGAAACCTACCACCAAGAAAATCAGCCCGTTACGGGTGTGAGTTGGTATCAAGCCATCGACTATTGTAACTGGCGAAGTACTCAAGAGGGCTTTACGCCTGTATATTATCGCACTGAGCAGCGCGATCAGTGGGGGTATCCCATCTGGAAAAGAGATATTACAGCTAATGGATACCGACTACCCACAGAGGCGGAGTTTGAATACGCAGCGCGTGGCGGTCTGGAAGCCAAAAAGTTCCCCTGGGGAGACAATTTTGATCCCTTTAAGGCAAACCATGACAACGAACGCGGCTTTCGCTTCGGTAAATGGCGGCTAGCGGAGGTCACTCAGCAGTACCAAAACTCTTATGGATTATACGGAATGAGCGGTAACGTATGGGAGTGGTGTAACGATTGGTATGACCCCGACTACTACGCACAGCCCGAAAACGACCAGAACCCCACAGGTGCAGTGACAGGAGGGACGAAGGTCTTACGCGGTGGCTCTTGGGGAAGTATCCATCCCGATCAGCTGGCCGTTTATGCTAGAAGCTACTCTACGCCCGCTAACTACAACTATGACATCGGGTTCCGCTGCGTGCGTTCGGTCTCTGTTGGCCAAGAGTCCAAGAAAAATATCTCACCGCATACGTTTGCGTCAAATGCCACACCGATTCATCCTGATCCGATACGCGAACTTTACGGGGAGGAGATGCGGCAACGTCTGACCAAGTTTATTGCCCAGAACTACCCAAACTGCCTGTATTTCCATGAATCAGTAGACGAACAGCCAAAAATCACGCCTCGACAACTTGCCGATTTACTCGTGGAGGTTACGGAAGAACATGGGATTCATCCTCTTTTTTTGGCGGGTATCATCACTGCCGAGAGCGGCTTTGCGTCCTGTTCTTTTCCGCGTTGGTTCAATAGCCCAATGGCCTACGAGTGGCAAAACCGTCTCATGGACGCAGGCATGCCTGAGTACAATGCGCCCCTTTCCCAAAAAAACCGTAAGTACAAAACCCTACAAGCAGGCTTTACCGCGTTTTGTAAGGGCTTGCACCAGAAGCCCTGGTACAAAGAGATTGCCCAAAAAGACCTCTACGCTTTTCACAAACTCTATGTAGGCTACGAGGCTCAAGAATGGGTGCGGACGATCACACGGGTGTATCGTGAGGTAGGTGGAATCCGCCTTGAGGCACATTATCCCAGCCAAAATGTAGGCGCATTTATTTTTACGCCTAACATTTAAACTTTCCCGCAGATAGATTACCTTTTTCTTAGCTATGCCTGCCAGTAAGCCCTTGAAAAGAAAGCGTTAGGGCACGAATGTCCCCAAACTCTTTTGCACGCGGTCATTGTCAGAAGCAATCTGCATGAGTGTACTT
>CAZNAK010000026.1:8113-12537 GCA_964570645.1 uncultured Cytophagales bacterium
CAACTTCCATTTGGAGAACATATGATGTCATCAATCGGGAGTTTATTTTTTCGACAGACTACTCCGAAGGGCTTTTTGCGGCTACTGAGCAAGAACTTGATAATAAACACCTTAGAGAGGTAGCCAAAGACTACGTACACCCTGACGACCTGCTTGTCGTTTTAAACCACTTCGATAAACTTAAACGCGCTACCTACTCCGAGGTGCTAGAGTGTGACTTTAGAATCCAAAATACTGATGGACGTTACCACTGGGTAAACCTTAAAAACGCCGTCCTTGAGCGAAACCTTGAAAAGCAGATCTTTCATACGATGGGTTCACTGCGTAATATCACCAGCAGTAAAGACCTAGAAGAAAAAATGCAGAAACAGCTAAGGGTTTTGGATAAAATATCCTTCAAAAACCACCATGAGCTACGCGCACCAGTCTGCACCATCTTAGGTCTTTTAGAGCTAATAAAATTTGAGGAGTGCGTTGATCCCAAAGAATTGATTATCTACATGAAACAGAGCGTAAACAAACTCGATGAGGTTATGCGCGAGTACACCAAGTGGGTGGATCAAAATAAATCGCACACCGCTTAAACCCTATCATTATGAAAAAAACTGCTGATTACCCTTTTCTGTCTGATTCCCATTTTTTTAAGTGCTCATCAGAGAGAACTTGTCGAGCAACACGGAGAGCACCAAACCAAACATCTCCATTAACTAATAAATAAAGAGATGCTGTTGAGAGAATACTCTCCAAAATAGTACAGCACCGAATTCGATTGAAGGCTAACCAAGTAAGGCAGCAAGTTTTCAGGATAGCCGTGGGACTTTACAACCTTAGGCTTGAAAATGCGATACAAAATCAAACGTGATAAGGTTTATTCTTGCTTTCGTTTTTTTATCAAATGCTGCCAGGGCGAAAGGGACAGACACCTTGAAGGTTTCTTATTTTGTCGAGGAGTTACGTATTTTTTCGGATCAAATCAGGTTGATTACTCAGGACAGGCTACGTAAGCATGTACTCGAACAAGCGTTGAAAGGTGATTTACAAACGTATCAAGACCTCAACTGTACGGAGCACTTTAATAGGGAGTCCCACGCAGATAACTCCCATTTTACCGGAATGATTTATCAAAAGTAGAAATGGCTTATTAGACGGCATTTTACCAGAAGGAAAGCTAGGAGATATGCTGCGTGTGGATTTTACAAAAAAGTAGTCTCTTACAAAGACCCCGCTGGTGGCTCAATAACCACCAACAGGGATAAAAATGTAAATCGAAAGGACCACAAGCATTATACGTCGAACTTAATTCCCTGTGCCAGAGGAAGTTCTTTGCCGTAGTTAATCGTATTGGTTTGACGGCGCATATACACCTTCCACGCATCTGATCCCGACTCACGGCCGCCACCTGTTTCTTTCTCACCACCAAAAGCTCCTCCAATTTCTGCGCCCGACGTACCGATGTTAACATTCGCGATCCCGCAGTCAGACCCCGCGGCTCCCAAGAACGCCTCAGCCTCCTGGAGGTGTCCAGAGAAAAGCGCCGAAGAAAGCCCTTGCCGAACATCGTTTTGAGTAGCAATAGCATTTTCTACCTCGCCGCTATATTTAATAAGGTATAGAATGGGCGCAAACGTTTCCTCCTGAACCATTTCGTACTCATTTTTGGCTTCTACAATAGCAGGTTTTACGTAGTTCCCCTCAAGGGTTTGGCCGCCGATGAGTAGGTTGCCACCTTCTTTTTGAACCGCTTCGAGTGCGTGAGTAAAGTTCTTTACTGCATCTTGATCAATTAACGGCCCGACGAGGTTGTTTTCATCTAACGGATTACCGATAGAAAGTGATGGATAAATGCTCAATAAGCGGTCTTTGACTTTATCGTAAACGTCCTCATGAACAATCAAACGACGCGTACTCGTACAACGCTGCCCACAAGTACCCACAGCACCAAACACAGTAGCACGGACTGCTACTTCAAGGTCAGCATTTGCCGTAATGATGAGCGCGTTATTTCCGCCTAGCTCCAGAAGTGTTTTCCCCAAACGTCCAGCTACTGCCTTTGCAACGAGTTTACCCATGCGTGTAGAACCCGTTGCCGAAACGAGCGGCACGCGGGTATCGTGGCTCATCAACTCACCAACACGATAATCACCGATGAGGAGGTTAAAAATCCCTTCAGGAAGATCGTTTTCTTTCAATACCTCTGCCACAATATTTTGACAGGCAATCGCTGTGAGCGGTGTTTTTTCGGAGGGCTTCCAAACGATTACGTCTCCACAAACGGCTGCCAGCATCGTGTTCCATGACCACACAGCGACGGGAAAGTTAAAGGCAGAAATAATTCCGACTATGCCTAAGGGATGATATTGCTCGTACATACGGTGGTTGGGCCGCTCGGAGTGCATGGTTAACCCGTAAAGCTGTCGTGAAAGTCCTACGGCAAAGTCGCAGATGTCAATCATTTCCTGCACCTCACCCAAACCTTCCTGATAGGTTTTCCCCATTTCGTAAGTCACGAGCCGTCCGAGTTCGTCTTTGTACTGGCGGAGCTTGTCACCAATCTGCCTGACAATTTCGCCGCGCTGTGGGGCGGGCATTTTACGCCACAGCTCAAAAGCATTTTGTGCCGTTTCGATGACATGATTATAGTCCGTTTCGGTGGCGTAACGTACGGAGGCGATCAATGCGCCGTCCGTAGGGCTGTGGATGTCGCGTTTTTCGTCGTTTGCTTGTATTTTTCTGAACGTCTGTCCTGTCGCGTAAGCAGGGTTATCTTTTTGGATCCCCAAGGTGTCCAACATTTTCTCAATAGTAGTCATAAAAAGGTACTCTTGTGTGATTTGGGGGCAAAGGTAAGGATTTATATTAGGGAATTTTGTATATTATTCATTCATCAAGCAAAATAGCTCCATGCCTTCGCCTTTTCCCGGAATGGATCCTTTTTTGGAAGGAAGCCTTTGGGCTGACGTTCATCAAGAGTTATCATCAGTTATTCGTTTACAACTTCTTCGTCAAATCAGTCCCAAGTACATAGCAGCCATAAATACGTACACAGCTAAAGATGAAGGCTTTAAAGAAGATGTAGGAATCATGTACCCCGATGTAGGCATTTTACCCTCAGGGAGAGAACCCGATTCTCCTACTTCTGTAATCAGTACGCAAACTATATCTCACCCTATTTTGGAGTTTGAAGAGCTAATGACTCCTAATATCAACATCCCCTTCATCGAAATTCGAGATCAGCAGAGTAGAGTCTTAATCACTTGCATTGAGTTGATTTCACCTGCAAACAAGCGCAATCCTACATTTGAAGATTACAAGCGAAAGCGGCAATCTATGGTGGATAGTCGTGTCCATTTTTTAGAAATTGACCTTATCCGAAGGGGAAAACGTATTTTTCATCATCCCAAAACACCGAAGAAAGACTATCAGGCGACACTTTTCCGTGCCAACCTTCGACGGACACAAATTTGGACGTTTGACCTCGAAGATCCCTTGCCTGTATTGCCCGTTCCGCTCAGAGATCCCGATCCAGATGCTATTTTAAATCTTCGAGAAGCATTAGATACCGCTTACGAACGCGGAATGTATCACCTCTCCATAAATTACGCAGAAGAACCACCGCCGCCAGACATGGAAAACAAAGAGAAACTAGCCTGGCTAAAGAAAAAGATGAAGGAGGGAGAAAAGAGGAACCAGATCGAATAAAGTCGTCTCAGAAGCACGCCTAATTCGGACTGATTGCATCAGTTTTGCTTGTTTACCTTGAAGCTTGTAATTTCGCTTTATGCTAACAATCCACATCCTGGAATTTCATTTTGGTGGGCGAACGCTCTATGATCAAGCTTCCCTACAAATTAAGTTAGGCGACCTGATTGGCTTAATTGGTGCTAACGGAACGGGGAAGTCTACCTTGTTGCGGCTCATGGTGGGCGAGTACCTACCCGACGGCGGCGACATATCAAAAAGTAACGACTGCACGATTGGCTTTCTAAATCAAGATTTACTCTCCTACGAAAGTGACCAGAGTATTCTGAACGTCGCGATGGAAGCCTTTGAACGACAAAATGCCCTCAACCAACGTATCCAAGAGATTCTCAAAAAGCTTGAAACCGACTACACAGATGCTTTAGTGAATGAGTTAGCCAAGTTACAAGCAGAGTTTGAACTTCTGGAGGGCTACTCTATGCAGGCAAAAGCCGAAGCTATCCTTGAAGGCCTGGGCTTCAAGACCGAAGAGCTGGACAAACCCTTACGGACATTCTCTGGGGGATGGCGGATGCGGGTGATGCTGGCAAAAATGCTTCTTCAAAAGCCTTCTTTGCTCCTTTTGGATGAACCCACAAACCACCTCGACCTGCCTTCTATTGAGTGGCTCGAAAACTACATCCAAACCTACGAGGGAGCCGTCGTGGTCGTCTCGCACGATATTG
>CAZNAK010000027.1:0-8788 GCA_964570645.1 uncultured Cytophagales bacterium
AAAAGCGGATTTGTGCAGCGAAAGGTAGTGAAAAACCGCCCAAATACCTTGTTCTTTAAGGTATCGAATAAGCTGGCTACGTTCCGCTTGGCTCTGACAAAGGATATAAAACATATGGGCGTTATTGGTGGCATACTCAGGAATTTGAGGGAGTTCTATTTTACCTTCCAGCCCTTTTAAGCCCTCATAATAACGTTGCCAAATTGCTTGTCGGCGCGACTGAATAGCTTCTAAATTTTCAAGTTGAGCATATAAAAAAGCAGCAATAATATCGGAGGGAAGAAACGAAGAACCAATATCCACCCAGCCATATTTATCCACTTCACCCCTAAAAAACGCCGAGCGGTTCGTACCTTTTTCACGAATAATCTCGGCACGCTTTACAAATCGCTCGTCGTTGATGGTGAGCATCCCTCCTTCTCCTGCAATCACGTTTTTGGTTTCGTGGAACGAAAACGCTCCTAAATGTCCGATGCTCCCCAAAGGTCGCCCTTTGTAATAGCTATCAATAGCTTGTGCAGCATCTTCGACTATAAAAAGACCGTGTCCCTCAGCTAATGCCATAACTTTGTCCATATTACAAGCCATACCTGCATAATGTACGACTACAAGGGCTTTTGTTTTCTCTGTGATAAGCGGCTCAAGAGCATCTACATCAATGTTAGGCGTAGTCTTTTCACTATCCGCAAATACTATTTTAGCTCCTCGGAGTACAAAAGCATTAACGGTGCTTACGAAAGTATAGCTCGGTACGATCACCTCATCTCCAGCTTCGATATTGAGTAGAATGGCTGCCATTTCGAGGGCATCGGTGCAGGAGGTGGTCAGCAGACACTTTTTGAAGCCGTATTTCTGCTCAAAAAAGGCATGGCATTTTCTAGTGAACATACCATCCCCCGAAATTTTTCCCGAGGCAACAGCTTCTTTGATGTAATCGGTTTCCTTGCCTGTGAGGTAGGGCTTGTTGAAGGGGAGTTGCATAAATCTGTACTTTTCGTACTACCAGCAAGGCCTATTGTACGGACACACAGCGTGTATTGGTGTTCTTACTGGCTATTTTTCTTGTAAAACCTAGCTGGGTTGCCGTACCAAATCTCATTATCGGGAACGTTGTGTCTCACTTGAGAGCAGGAGCCTATTTCAACATTTGCACCAATAGATAAACCAGGCATAATGGTCACATTTGCGCCATATTTAGAGCCTTTACCAAGTACTCCTGTTACTTTTACATCATTCTGAGAGAGTTTAGGAGTATCTGTAGCTACAAATCCATATTTAATAATCACATCATCTTCAACTGTTATATTAGCCGAAAGCGTACACCGGCTTCCCATAGATACGTTATCTCCGAGTACACAATTGTCTCTTATCTCACAGTAAGACGTGAACTTACAATTACTACCAATTACAGTATCCTTACCGACCTTACAGTAAGTGCCAATGATAGTACCTTCACCAACCTTCGCTCCTTGCTGAATTATTGCGTGATCTTCCACGATTACGTGATCTGCAAGAAAAACGTCATCCTCAATCACGCAGAAGCGTCCTATTTGAACATTCTCACCCATGATTGCCTTCTTGCTGATATAATTCAAGTTCATCATCTTTTGATCTTTGCTAAATACCTCATAAGATTATTTTAGTAGGAGTGTAAGGCTCAATGTCTTCAGCTTTCTTGAGGAGGTGATATGATTTTTAATTACAGCAATATTAGATAATTGCGTAGTGTTATCCAAATAAAAATTAGTATAGTTCATCTCTTTAAAAATCGTTGTTTGTAATACTAGATGAAGTTGTTTTCCTCTGTGATTTAAGTCAACAGAAGTTAATATCCCTTTTAGTAAGGGCGTTCCATTTATTGGAGTTTGTTGTTTTGCAATAAAAAAACCTACGGGTTGCTCTTTGTATTCCACAACCATAGTTATGCTGTCAGAGTCATCTATGCTGTATCGAATCCATGTATCAAAGTATAGCTCAGCGTCATTATCTGAAAAGTAATCTAGGTTTTTGTATCGCGAAACAAATTTGTCATTATTGGTTAAGAAATAATGCGTTTGTTGGATGATATCCTCCAGATCTGATGGTCTGTACTTCCTAATTTTATATCCATGAGGGGCTTCAAAGAGATATTTACTTTCCTCTAAATTTATTTGAGTCAAAAACGTAATTCTAGAGTCCACAGTCCTGAAACCGATATCTTCAAGTGTTTTCACGTTTAAAATTAGCTGGCAGTCCAAATTACACTCAACAAGATCGTATTCTACCTCAGATAACGCTTCAAGAATGGCCTCACCTGAGACTATTTCGCTTATCTTTAATTCATAAATCTGCTTGGCGAAAAAGTCACTTTCCCAGGCTTTCTTTTTAAGTTTAATTGGATCACTTTGCATGTAAATTTTACTTTCTGCTTTTTATGACGTAAGGCGGCTTTTTTTCTGAATAGCCGATAATTCTAATTAGATAAGTACCGATCACACCAATTCCGAATAGTTGAATTCCCCCAAAGAAAAGTATAAGCACCATCAAAGAAGTCCAGCCTGATACACTAATGGCTTGTAACCAATAACGAAGCATCAGGTAACTACCATATAAGATACTCAAAATGAGCGACAAAATACCTACCCTTCCAAGTAATTCTAACAGTAAGGATGAGTTATTGATCAATAAAAAGCTAAATAAGTTAAGTAAGTCCTTAAACGAATATCCAGAACTTCCTTCCATTCTTTCATAATGTGCTACCTCAACGCCCGTGATATTGAGACTTACGTACAGCATCATAGCAGATATGAACGGTTTTGGAGAGTTAAATTTCAACATTCCATCAACAACTGGGCGCGTTATTGCTCTATATGCCGAAAGCTGTATCTCTTTTGGTTTGTTTAAAATAACTCGATCAAACCGCTCTTTAATCCTACTTGTTAAAACTTTAAATACTGAGTGTTGTTTTTTTGGAAATTGTGCAATGACAATATCATGCGTGAGTGTTCTTGCAAGTAATAAAGGAATGAAAGCGGGATCATGCTGTAAATCATCATCCATTGTAATAACGACATCTCCTTTTGAAACTTCCAGTCCACACATCGTTGCTGCTTGCTGTCCAAAGTTTCGTGTTAAACTGATGACTGTAACGGTGGGATGCTTACTCAATAGGTCAAGTGTTTCACAGGTCTTCGAGTTGTATGGTGTATCATTAATAAAAATCAACTCGTAATTTAATTGATTTTCTGATGCCACCTTATCTGTTTTATCGAATATTGAGAGAAGGCTATTGCTTGAATTATACACTGGAACTATAATTGAAACCAAATTAATATCCATAAATGAACCGTTGAGTGCGTGACAAATATAGTAATGGCGATAAAAATGTAGATAAAGTTCAAACTAAACGCACAGCTTTCGACCAGAATATTTTCTGAAAGGTCATTTACTTATCTCGACTCAGACTAAGCTACTCTTCTTTGTACTTCCGCATCAAACGATTAGAAAACATAAAAGCGTCTAGCTCTTTTACGCCCGAATGTACGATTTCTTCATTGTTACCTTCCCATAGCTTGTAACCCTTATGAAGAAAAAGAATATTTTCCCCAATTTCCATCACTGAGTTCATATCATGAGTAACGACAACGGTGGTGGTTTGGTACTCGTGCGTAATCTCTTGTACAAGCTGGTCAATGAGCGTGGCCGTCATCGGGTCAAGCCCAGAGTTGGGTTCGTCCACAAAGAGATATTTGGACTGGAGAACGATCGCCCGCGCAATACCGACCCGCTTTTGCATCCCACCACTGATCTCCGAGGGCATCCGGTCGTGTGCGCCTTCTAGCCCAACACGCTCCAAGCAAAAATCCACACGCTCGTGTTTTTCGGCAGGCGACTGATCCGTGAGCATATCCAAAGGAAAACGGACGTTTTCAGCCACTGTCTTGGAGTCAAAGAGTGCGCTACCCTGAAATAACATCCCGATCTCTTGACGTAGCTCTCGCTTGGTTTCGTTATCAATCGTATAGAAGTTCTTTCCGCTGTACAGAACCTCGCCGCTGCTCGGCGGTACCAAACCTACAATCGCTTTAAGCAAAACACTCTTTCCTGTTCCACTGGCCCCGATAATAAGGTTGGTTTTCCCCTGATAAAACGTCCCACTGATCCCTTTGAGGACTTCCTTATCGCCGAAGGATTTTTTAATATCTTTGATCTCAATCATGGGTGACAAATCTACAAAAATCTGATAGGCTTAGAACTCTCTCCGCAAAATTTGCTTTCTACCTCCATCAGTATCACCTCTGTATCCATAGCGACATATATTTATCTGTAAGACTCTACTACCATTCCCCTATTTTCAAACCCTTTTATTGTCAATAAAAAAGTAGTATAAGAAATGGTTAATGCCTAAGATTTTACTCATTTCACTTATTGATAATGATCGTCCTGATGATAATGTGAGCGGTTATAACCTTTCACAAATTCAGAGGAAACTTTTGGGGCTTTTTTATGCCGAAGACAATCCCAGTTCAGACAGAAAGTATTTTTTGATATATTTGACTTCATACATCACTGGTCAAAATCCTACTATGAAAAAATGGTTGAAAGCAGGCTCTGTACTTCTTATTATCGGACTAAGTTTTGCAGGCGGTACAGCCTACGAGCGTTATCTGTCTGAGTTGGAGGAAATCCGCCAAGCAATGCCCGCTGCTGAACACATTGCAGGGCTATCGTTTACCGATGCCGAACGAGACTCCGCCGCAGAAGGAGTTTTACAGTACCGACAAGCCTATCAAGCCCTTCGCGAAGTCGATATTCCTAACTCGCTTTCCCCCGCGTTACATTTTTCGCCTTTGCCGCCTCTTTTTCAGCCCAAAGAGACAGAGCGAGAGCCTATCCGCTGGGAGCTTCCTGAAGTGCAGCGTCTAAGTAGTGATGCCGAAATTGCTTTTTTGAAACTCCCCGAACTGGCAGCTTTGATTCGTTCGCGGCAGATTACTTCGGTAGAATTAACGCAAATTTATCTGGATCGACTTAAAAAGTTTGACGATACTTTGCACTGCGTTGTTACGCTGACGGAGGAATTAGCGATGCAGCAAGCTCGCCGTGCCGATAAAGAACTTGACGCGGGCATTTATCGAGGTGTTTTACACGGGATTCCTTACGGAGCAAAAGATTTGTTAGCCGTTGAGGGCTACCCTACCACTTGGGGCGCGATGTCCTACCGAAAGCAACGCTTTGATTATGAGGCTACGATCATTAAACGGCTCGAAGAAGCAGGGGCGGTGTTGGTAGCCAAGTTGACCTTGGGCGCATTAGCTTGGGGTGATGTTTGGTTTGGCGGGACGACGCGCAACCCGTGGAACATGAAACAAGGTAGTAGCGGTTCTTCGGCGGGATCGGCTTCCGCGACGGCAGCGGGCTTGGTAGGCTTTTCGATTGGTACGGAGACTTTAGGTTCGATTGTCTCGCCTTCTACGCGATGCAGCGTGAGTGGTTTACGTCCTACTTTTGGGCGCGTAAGTCGTCACGGCGCGATGGCACTGAGTTGGAGTATGGATAAAATTGGTCCGATTTGTCGCTCGGCAAAAGGAACTGCGATGGTTTTTGAAGCCATTCAAGGGACAGACGGACTCGATCAAAGCCTCCATGATTTTCCTTTTAACTTTAATCAAAAAAAGAAGATTACAGATTTACGAGTAGCCTATTTCGAGGACTATTTTACGAGCGAACGCGATAAAAACGCGCTGGAGGCTCTCAAAAAGCTAGGCATAAAACTGGAGCCGATTTCTATGCCCGAAAGTATTCCCGTGGGTGCGCTCAATTTTATCCTGACCGTAGAAGCCGCCGCCGCCTTTGATGAACTAACTCGCTCCAACCGTGATGACGAACTGGTTCGACAGATCAGAAACGCCTGACCGAACGTCTTTCGGGAGGCGCGTTATGTCCCTGCCGTGGAGTACGTGCAGGCAAATCGCTTGCGTTCAAAGCTGATTGCAGAAACCCATCTACTTTTTGAACCGTATGACGTGATCGTTACCCCAAGTTTTGCAGGGCCGCAGCTTCAACTGACCAACCTTACGGGGCATCCCTGCGTGGTTGTCCCCACTAGCACGGGCGACAAAGGTAACCCGTCCAGTATTTCGTTCTTAGGAAACCTCTTTGATGAGGCAAGTCCGTTGTTACTGGCAAGTGCATACCAGCATGCTACGCCTTTCGAGGATAAGCATCCTGCGTATTTTATGCGGAAGTAATCGTTGTTACTCAGGTTACGCACGAATAGCACTTTCTCACTTTAGAGAAGGTTGGGATGAGGCAAAAACAAGGGATTTGCATAACATGAGGTTGTTGCGGCGGAAGCTTTAGGTGACTTGCTGCTGCTCCACTTAAACTCGTATCCATAAAGTCGTCCACCGCGATCCTCTACCCATAAATTCGTTCAATTAGCTGAATCAATTTACGTGAAATGATTCAATTCTAAACCTCAGTAGGAACAAAAACCACCTTTTTGGTCTCAAAAAATGGGTAGGGAAAGTGCTCGTACAGGTTAAAGATGCGAAAGTTTGTTTGTAGCTCTAAGAGTTCTTGATCAAGATTGCCACCTTTGAGGTAAAGTACGCCATTAGGCAATGAGCTGGCATTTCCTCTACGGATTTTCTTTTTGATCCACTGATAAAATGGCTGCATCCGCGTGACCGCACGGGCAACGACAAAGTCGAATTGTGTCTTTACTTTCTCGCCGCGTTGCTGCACGGCTTCTACATTTTGGAGTCCAAGCGACTCCGCTACGGCCTCCACCACCTTAATCTTTTTACCGATAGAGTCAATCAAACGAAACTCCACCTGTGGAAAAAGAATCGCCAGCGGAATCCCGGGAAAACCGCCACCGGTTCCCACGTCGAGTATTTGCGTGCCTGCCGTCCAATCCACAACTTTGGCAATGCCCAAAGAATGCAAGACATGACGCTCATAGAGGTTGTCAATATCTTTTCGAGAGATCACGTTGATCTGCTCGTTCCACTCGCGGTAAAGGGGTTCCAAGCCCGTAAGCTGCGAAGTTTGACGCTCCGACAAGTCAGGAAAGTGTGTAAAAAGCTGTTCCATGTTCATCCTGCTAAGTTAATAGAAAAGACCAAGGTTTTGACCAAGGTGCAGACAGATAATGGCAAAGAGTACTCCTTGCCGCAACCACGAATTCTGAGTAGCAGACGTAGCAAGGTCGAGATGCGACTTTGAGCGTTTTATTTTTCATTTAATGTACGTCGTTTTAGCTAGCTTTTCTCTGTAGTTTTCTTCCAACATAGTTGCAAAAGCTGCTTTATCGTTTCGTAGTGACTGCATTGCTTTACCATCTACAATGGTCGGATGAACGTCCCTAAGATACTTATCGCTCCATAGGGCAAACTCTACAAGTATGGGGGTTAAAGCCAGTCCTTTATCAGTTAAAAGGTAGAGGTTGACCTTTTTATTAGCTGGTCGCTTTGTTTTGATAATGATTTCCATCTCTTCCAGAAGCTTGAGCTTAGCAGAAAGAATATTGGTGGCAATAGCCTCCTCACTTTCGGTAAAGTCTTTAAAAGTTTCTTTGTCTTCGATAAGCATTTGCTTTATGATAACGAGCATCCACTTGTCACCTAGAATATCTAGTGCAGAGGTGAACGGGCAATCACATCGAAATTTATACTCCATATTATTACACGCTATTCTTTTTTTACTTGCAAAATTCAATTTAATCGCTTTTTGCTTGCAATTAGCAAGTGATATATGTAACTTTACTTGCAAATAAAAAGTAATCATTTTACAACTATAAAGCAAGTACTTGTAATTCTCTTGCTTACAGGGGTGGTCGCTTCCTGTATTTCAACAAAGACGAAAAGCGATCATGTTCAACAATTTAAAGCGAAAACCATGAATAACAAAGAAATTGTAGGCACTTTCTTGGGTGCCGTTTCCCAAGGAGACACTGCCACCATGCGTAAAGTTGCCAATGCCGATTACATTCAACATAACCCTTTTGTGCCCACAGGGTTAGAACCCTTCATTGGCTTGTTACCCGTATTAAAAGAAGCAGGGACTACTGCCGAAAACATTCGGATGTTCCAAGACGGAGACTACGTGTTCATGCACAATATCTGGAGAAATGCGAAGCCCTTTGGACATGGCGTGGACGAAATGGTTGCTTTTGACGTGATTCGAGTTGATAAAAATGGAAAAGTCGCCGAGCATTGGGATGCCATGGGGGAATTGGTAAACGAAACTGCGAGCGGAAGAACCCAAACCGATGGACCAACAACGGCTGAGGACTTAGACAAAACCGAAGCCAACAAAGCCTTGGCGGTTGCCCTTGTAGAAGACGTTCTGATGGGAAAGAATCCAAGTAAGATTAGCAAGCACATTAGCTCCGAAGAGTACCACCAACACAACCCACAAATCAAAGACGGCTTAACAGGCATATCGGAAGCAGTAACGTATCTTACTTCCCAAAACAACATGTTCAAATATACCAAAATCCATAAAGTACTTGGAGAAGGAAATTTTGTTCTGACCATTAGTGAAGGAGAATGGAATGAGGGTAAGAAACACGTATTTTACGACTTATTTAGAATGAAAGAAGGTAAAATCGTAGAGCACTGGGACGTAATTCAGGAAGTACCTACCGAAGGTTTGACGCACGAAAATGGAATGTTTGGGTTCTAGAAAAGTATGAGTGTCTTGGTCGATTGAACTTTAAGCCCTACTGAAAAACAGAGGAATAAAAAAACCTAGTTACTGAAAAGTAACTAGGTTTTTATGTTGTGGCGGAGGCTGGACT